>CAMDMO010000105.1 GCA_945902255.1 Rickettsia typhi
CCGCATAAAACTAAAAACCTGGGACTCACTATCGTTCGTGCCCGCGACTTACTCAAATTGACCATTTAGGTCAATTTGCCGGAAATAAATTTCCGTCGTGCGCGCCCGTCGCGCTGTAGCCAAAGGCGTAAGCGGATGGTGGAGAAGGCAGGATTTGAACCTGCGAACGCTTACGCGGACAGATTTACAGTCTGTTGCCATTGACCACTCGGCCACTTCTCCATTCTTTTTAAATATAAGTCAAAAAGAGCCGCACATTATATTTGCCGGTTTTAAGAAGTCAATTTAGCTGATCAATGTTTGTTATTACAAATTTTACAACCAGAATTTTTTACCAATTTTACCTTTCTAAACTCATTTTTAAAAAAATCAAAAACTAAAATTTTCCCCACTAAATTTTCACCAATTTTTAGAATTTCTTTTATTGCAGTAGTCGCCTGAAGTGCGCCAATTGTGCCAGCAACCGATCCTAAAATTCCTTTTTCTAGCAAGGGAAGTGAGAAATTTTCATCAACAATATTTGGGTTAAAGCAAGAGTAACATGGATTATTGTCTTCATAAGATTTAAAAACCGAAACCTGCCCTAAAAAACCTTTTACGGCCGCAAAAATCAATGGCTTGTGAAGTTTATAACAAATTTCATTTATAATAAATCGAGTTGGAAAATTATCTGTTGCATCTAAAATAAAATCATAATTAGGGATAATTTTATTAAGAGATTCAAGATTTGCTCGCATTTCAAAAACTTCAAGATTCACATCTTCATTTAGCGCTAAAATTTTTTCTTTTGCGCTTTTTACTTTTTTTTCACCTAAATTTTTTTGATTGTGAATTACTTGTCGCTGTAGGTTCGAAAGCTCCACCACATCATCATCCATCACGCCAATATTTCCAACTCCTGCTGCCGCTAAATAAAGTAAAAGCGGAGAACCCAAGCCGCCCGCGCCAATAACAAGAACCTTCGCTTGCAGCAGCCTAGCCTGCCCTTCTTCATTGACTTCAGGAAGAATTGTGTTGCGAAGATAGCGCTGTTTTTGTTGATTTGTTAGGTTCATATATTTTTATTTATCTTACTTAGCATAATTGAACCTTGCTGCAAGGGGGCATTATCCGCATGAACGCGCCATTTTATTTCCACCTCATCAAGCTTGGAAAAAGATGAATCGAGCAATTTTTTAAAAGACGAGCTGAGTAATATTTTTTCTGATCTTCCATATAATTTTGGCAATATTGGATCAAAACGACCTTGAGGCTCAACAATATTTTCTCCATAATATTCAACAATGTCTTCGGAAACTATTTTTACATTCTGCTTTGAGTGAATCATTCCTTTTGGCATTTCAATAAAATAATTGATAAATCTAGCCAACACACTTCCATTATTATATGGTCGAACTTTTAAACAAATTAAATCATGTGTTGGAGATAGTGCACCAAAACCCCATTGAGCAACAGCATCTTCACGCCCCACTTCTTCTATTTCAAAATTTAGCTCAATAATGGGATGCTTAACTCTATTCATAACATCTCTAATCTCATAATCCAGCATTGGAAGCACTTCAAAGTTACGGCGTTTATAATATTTATGATCTTTGGTATTTTGATGGGCAGTATCACCCCGCAAAATCTCGACCACATAAATCACCTCATTTACATCTTCCATTGAAATAGGGGTTATCTTCAATCCTTCAATTCTTGGGCTTATATTGGAATTAATTACTTGCTCAAGCCATTCTTTAGAAAATTTATTTCTATCAATTGGCGTTATTTTTCTTGGCAGATGCTCTGATTCTTTAATGCCATAAATTATTATACCGCCAATCTCATTAGCCATAGCGCTAACATCTTTGGCAATCTCTGTTTTCTTATCATCAGATTTATCTAATGCGCGCGCCTCCTTATATTCAAGCTCGCTATTTTCTTCAATTTTTTCGTCAATTAATTTTTGCAAATCTTCTTTAGTTTTTAATTGCATCATACTTTCACCCCTTTCTTCAAAATCACATGCCCTATCTTATCTCTAGAAAAATTCATTAAACTTTTTAGAGCAATAAAAACCTCTTGAAACTGCCCATCATATTTTCGTTCTAAATTTTCGAGTTTTTTCGATAGCTGCTCATTACTACTTAAAATTTCTTGCATATGCACAAAGGCTCTAACCACTTTAACACTTGCAATTATTGCCTGCGGACTATTAAGAACCGAAGCCAACATTACCGCACCATGTTCAGTAAAAACATATGGGAAGTTGCGCCTTTTTTCGGAAAAATTTGCGGTCGCAATTTGCGACCGCAAATTTTTCCACTCTTTCTCATTTAACTGAAAACAAAAATCATCCGGAAATCTTTTTATATTTCGCTTCATCTGCTCGTTCAATCTTTTGGTCTTTACGCCGTATAACAAAGCAAGATCACTGTCTAGCATTACCTTTTGATCTCTTATTAAATAGATCAAATTTTGAATCTTTGTTATTGACTTACTATTTGTTGTCATAGATTGAGAATTTTTATGGTGTTTTTTAATCGGTTAAATTAACGGAACTTATTAATTTTAAACTAAAATCCCGTCGATCCGAAACCGCCGGTTCCTCGTATTGTTTCATCCAAACTCTCAACTTCAACCACCTGCGCTTGTTCACATTTTGCAATCACCATTTGTGCAATTCTCATTCCTCTAGTAACAACAAAATCAACCTTGGAATGATTAATTAAAATTGCACAAACTTCACCGCGATAATCTGAATCAACAGTTCCGGGAGAATTTAAAACTGTAATTCCATTTTTTAATGCCAAACCAGATCTAGGGCGAATTTGAGCTTCAAAGCCAGCCTCTAATGCAATTGAAATTCCGGTTTTAACTAATTTTATTTCACCAGATTTAATTATTAGATCTTCGTTTATTGCGGCTTGCAAATCCATTCCGGCACTTCCTGAAGTTTCATATTTTGGCAAAGGCAGGTCTTTAGAATTTTCTAGTTTTTTGATTTTTAAAATCGTCATATATTTTTTGATAAAATTCGAGTTGATAAATTGACACTTATTTGGTAAAAAAGCGGCTCACTTTTTAAAAAATCTTTTGCTCACTTAAAAAACATGACAGAAATTAACGATAAATCTCATCTTTTAGCAACAAAAAAAGTAAAAGATGAAAATAAAAGAAAATTACTTACAACCGCCGCTTATGGCGCTGCTGGCGCAGGTTTAGCTTGTGCAATTTTACCTTTTGTTGATAGCATGAATCCATCAAGTGATGTTGCCGCACTTGCTTCAATCGAAGTTGATATTTCTAATATTAAAATTGGCGAAGAGAAAAAAGTAATGTGGCGCGGCAAGCCAGTTTTTGTTAAAAGACGCACTAAAGAAGAAATTTCTGCCGCACAAAATGTTGATCTAAAAGAATTGCGCGATCCACAAAAAGATTCAGAACGCGTTAAAGAAGGCAAGGAAGAGTGGTTAGTTACAATTGGAGTTTGCACTCATTTAGGTTGCATTCCAATTGGCGGCGAAGGCGAATATAAAGGCTGGTTCTGCCCTTGTCACGGCTCTCAATATGATACTTCCGCAAGAATTAGAAAAGGCCCAGCCCCAAAAAATTTAGAAATTCCTCCTTACGCTTTTATTAGCGACAAGATTATTAAAATAGGTTAGATAAATTATGAGCAACCATCTTCAAAATGATTTTCCTCAAAGCTTGACCGAAAAGTCAAAAATTGCCAAATGGGTTAATGACCGTTTGCCAATAATTTCAACTATTGAGAGCACTTTACTTAAACATCCTTATCCAAAAAATTTAAGTTATTGGTGGAGCTTCGGATCAATTGCCGGCATCGCTTTGGTTGTGCAAATTCTAAGCGGACTTTTCCTTGCTATGCATTACACTCCAAACACCGCAATGGCATTTAACTCAGTTGAACATATAATGCGCGATGTGCGTTATGGCTGGTTAATTCGCTATATTCACGCTGTTGGCGCTTCAATGTTTTTCGTTGCACTTTACGCACATATCGCTCGCGGCCTTTATTATGGCTCATATAAATCTCCTCGTGAACTTTTATGGTGGATTGGAGTTGTAATTTTCTTGCTCACCATGGCAACCGCTTTCATGGGATATGTTTTACCTTGGGGACAAATGAGCTTCTGGGGCGCCACCGTTATCACCAATTTATTTTCAGCACTTCCAATCGTTGGAAAAAGCATTGTGACTTGGCTTTGGGGCGGCTATTCCGTTGACAACCCAACTCTAAATCGCTTTTTTGCAATTCACTTCTTATTGCCTTTCATAATTGTTGGAATTGTTTTGATTCACTTGGTTGCTCTGCATACTGTTGGCTCTAACAACCCTTCTGGCGTTGAAATTAAAACTAAAAAAGATATCATTCCTTTCCATCCATATTTCACTATTAAAGATATGGTTGGATTCGTAACTTTCTTTTTAGTTTTTGGATATTTCTTATTTTTCTATCCAAATTCTTTAGGGCATCCAGATAATTATATTCCTGCCAACCCAATGGTAACGCCAGCTCACATTGTTCCTGAATGGTATTTTTTACCATTTTATGCAATTTTAAGAGCAGTTCCTGACAAGCTTGGTGGCGTGTTAATGATGTTTGGCGCAATTGCAATGTTATTCGCCCTACCTTTTCTTGATACTAGCAAAGTCAAGTCTGGTGCATATCGCCCAATTTTCAAAAAAGTTTTCTGGTTATTTATTCTAAATTTTATTTTTTTGGGCTGGCTTGGAAAATCTCCTGCTGATGGTTGGTATGTGTGGGCTTCTCGCTTTGCAACCTTAGTTTATTATGCTTATTTTTTAGTGATTTTACCAGCGCTTGGAAAAATTGAAAAACCATTACCAATGCCTGATTCAATCGACGAACATTTTAAATCAAAACATTAAATGAAAACCACTAGCCAAAAAGTTTACGAACTTTTAAATAAAATTCCTAAAGGCAAAATTACAACTTATAAAGAAATTGCAAATAAGCTTGGAATTAAAGGCTATCGCGCCATCGGACAAATTGTTGGCGCCAATCCAAATGCACCTCAAGTGCCTTGTCATCGCGTAGTTAGATCAGATGGAACTCTTGGTGGTTATGCTTTTGGAATTGAGAAAAAAATTGAAATTCTAGCTTCAGAAGGCGTAATGGTTGATGAAGATAGAGTTGTAGATTTTGAGAAAAAATTTTATAGATTTTAAATAAGAGCTATCTCAACTAGCGCAATAGGAATTTGCATCGCCATAAAAAATCGTTGTCACCCTGAGCTTGTCGAAGGGTGGTTCAAGTCTC
>CAMDMO010000106.1 GCA_945902255.1 Rickettsia typhi
TAAGCGTACCCAGATGTACGTGCGTTTCAAAAAAAATTAAATTGCGAAAAATTCGACGAAAAAGTTGGTTTACGCGACAGTGCCATAATGAAACAACTTCAATAATTATAACTTATGAAGTGGATAATAATTGATTACTCTTGTAAAGCAAAATGAACTCGCAACCAATCAATCTCTGATTTTATACATATACCAAATAAATTAACTATACAGCTATTTTAACCACATTTTTTGGATATATTTTACTCACAACTTACAACTCACCACTATTGTTAAAACATGAAAAACTTCCACAAGTCAAATTTTTTTATTATTTTTATAGATGATGAAGAAAAAACTGTAAAAAATTTTAAAAAATTTTTTGAAGATGAATTTAATATTGTTGCAACCACCCAAATAAATGAGGTTTGGAACTTTATAAACAATAAATCTAACGAAATTGCGGTTATTATTTCAGATCAAAAAATGCCAAAAATAAATGGCGTAGATTTGCTTACCGAAGTTAAAGAAATAAATCACAACATAATAAGAATTTTAACCACCGCTTACGCAAGTTTAGAAAATAATATTGATGCAATTAATAAGGGCAATATTTTTGCCTACCTTACAAAGCCGTGGAATTTGAACGAAGTTAGAATTATTTTACACAAAGCCTTAAGTGAATTTGAAGCACGACAAAATTATTTAAGCCTTAGCGGATCAATCGCTCACGAGATGAGAAATCCACTAAACACAGTTAGGCAAGCAACGCAGATAGCAAAAGAAAAATTATACTCAGCTAATATAAAAAATTCTGGCGATATTTCAGACAAAGAAGCTATCAACTTAAGTCAAAAAGATTTTAACGAAATTATTTATTCCCTCGAAATAGCTAATAAATCGGCAAAGCGCGGTGATTTAATAATTGATATCATCTTAAACAGCTTAAAACAAAAACCGCTAGATGTTGGTGGCCTAGAAACACTTCGTGTTTCAGAAATTATTGAATCAGTGATGGAAGAATATGCTTTTCGCGCCAATGAAAAAGAGCGAATTAAAATTGATATAAAAACAGATTTTTTATTCAGGGCAAATGATGCTTTGCTTAGTTATGTATTTTTTAATTTATTCAAAAACGCGCTTTATTATTCAAACTCTCACCCAAATTTAACTATCGAAATTAAAGCCAAAGCTGGACATGACGGATTTAATAGAATTTACATAAAAGATAGTGGCCCAGGTATTGATGAAAATAAAATTGCCAATTTATTTGAAGCATTTTCTACCTCTGGAAAACAAGGCGGCACGGGGCTTGGGTTGGTATTTTGCAAAAGAACCATGAAAAATTTTGGCGGCAATATTTTTTGCAATTCTAACAAAAATGAATTTAGTGAATTCATTTTAACTTTTCCAAAAGTAGCTACGAAAAAAAATCAAAATTTTCAAAATCAAATTTTAATTATTAGCGCGAAAAAAAATAGCTTTCGTACGCTAAAAAAATTGCTAGAAGAAGATTTGGAATCTACCCATTTTATTCACGCCGAGAATGAGGAAGAGGCTTTATTCAATGCTCAAAATAATTATTGCAATCTGGTTTTAATTGATGATGAAAATGATATTTTTTTTGCAGAAAAAATTAGAGAATTTAACAGAGAAATTCCTATTATCGCTTACTCTGGCAAAGATAGATTTAATTTTAAAAAACCAGAGTTTAATGATTATTTAAGTAAAGAGTCATCGCATAATTTAATATTACAAACCATAGCAAAATGGGGTATGATTAATATTAAAAATTTTTTGATCAGCGAAACTGAAGTTCAAAAATCATTAAAAAATCAGCATATTTTAATCGTTGATGATGAATATGTGAATTTGATTTTAACTGGAAAATTTTTCGAAAAATTTCACACTAAAATTGATGAAGCAAAAACTGGAATTGATGCTTTTGAAAAAGTAAAAACCACTTATTATGATTTAATATTAATGGATATTGAAATGCCTGAAATGGACGGCATTACAGCGGTAAAAAACATTCGTGAATATCATAAAAAACAAGGTTTAAGCCATGTGCCAATAATTGCGATTACGGGAGAAAATACAAAAGAAAAAATATTCGCAATATTAAATGCTGGGTTTGATGATTATTTTGTAAAAGGAAAAGATTATAAAGATTTAGCAAAAATAGTGGCGTTTTGGAAAAAAAATAAGGTATGAACACTTGATGCCAAGTGGCAATCGAAACATGAGAATGTTTGATTCAGGGCATATTTAAGCTTTTTGTATGAATATGTGGGCGAGGCTAGATTTTACAATCTTCTATAGCACTTAACAGGGCTAAAATTCCTTCTTCATTCCCAAAGAAAATATATCGGCTCTCGCTTTATAATTTGCCTGCACACCGCTTCCCGCAACGCTTCCCACATTTGCTGTTAAATTTTTAAAAAACTGATGAAGATAAGTCGCGTCAATGGAGAAAGTTTTGTTTATTTTATAACTAAATCCAACGCTGGTCCAAATTATATCTCCAGCTGGAACCCTTGGCTCTCTAGAGGAATTGCTAATAGAATTTTTTTCATAAGCTATGCCAGTTCTAATCAAAGATTTTTCATTGATAGAAAAATTTGCGCCCAAAGAATATAAAAAAGAGTCGTGCCAATTAAAATCCGTTCTGTCATTTAGCAATGAATTTTGAGCATTTATAACCAAGCTTTTTAATCTAGACCATCGCGTCCAAGTTACATCTGAAGCTAATTCAACTTTGTTATTTAATTTTAGTGCGCCGCCAAATGTTAATGATTCTGGAGTGGTTGTTTTTGCATTAAAAGTTGAGACTAAATTATAAGGATATGAAATTTGGGTTTGACCAGTGATTTTATAATCTATTTTTGAACGATATCCAAGTCCAAATTGCAGATAATTATTTAACTTATATTTCGCGCCAAAATTATAGCCATACCCCCAATCGCTGCCGCTTAATTTTCCCAAAGCATCTCCTGCGGCACTATAAACTGCCTTACTTAAAGTTGATTGAATTCGTTGCGCTTGAAAACCTGCGGCAATAGAAAAATCATCATTTATTTTATAAGATATTGATGGATTTATATTGGTTGTAACAATTGAGCTTTCAATTGCATTATATCTGCCAACCCAATTTTGATCATATTTAGTTGCAAGTCCGAATGGCGTTGTAACGGACAATCCAAAAACAATATTTTTACTTAAAGGTGAAGCTAGATAAAAAGCTGGAATCTGTGCATTTTGACCAACATCGCCACCGCCATTATTTCCTGCAACAGAATTACCCGCAAGACTTGCGCTTGCACTGCTGGCTTTAATATTTATGTTTAATTGAGTTATTGAGGCGATAAATTGATTGGTTTTTACATCGGCAATAATTGCCGGATTATAAAACATATCACTAATATCGTGAATGCCCGAAGCGGAACCAGCATAAGAATTCGCAAGGCCAGAGGTTGATGTTATATTGGTTGAATATCCGCTAGCAAAGGATTGGCTTTGATTTATTGCAAATAATGTCACAGCTAGAAATAAAAATTTTTTCATAAAATAAAAATTATTTAAAAACCACTTGCATTTTACTTTAGTAAAATAATACTTTAGTAAAGTAGAGTATCTTTCTTAATTAAAAAAGAAAAGCATTACTTAACTAAAAGCCACCACCACGCAAACCCAGTAAACTCGGCAATTAAGAGCAATTTCAAAATACCATTTTGTATATTGCTGCAACAAAAAAGGCTCTGGTTTTTTTCTGAAATAAAATTCAGAAAAAAAACAGAGCCTTTAAAATTCTAATGTCGGGAGCCACCACCACGCAAACCCGGCGTGTGTATTCATATTCGTCGTAAGACTTTTTTATTCTGATACACTCCCGACATTTTTCATTTTCTACTATTTGATTTTTTTTCACAAGATATTTTTTAAAACCCTCACAAAATACAAAAAACGTAATTTATATTTACTAATTTCCAATTTATCGATAGGATGCAATTTTGATGCGCTTATTTTAATTTTTTAATCTATGAAAAACGAATCCCCTTCCTTTCATTTTTTACCAAAACTTAGTTGGCAAATTTTACTCACGATTAGCTCTATAATCGCAATAATTCTGCATCTAATTCTAAAATTAAGCTCAGTTACAGTTTATAATATAGAAATCTCTCAAATACCTTTATTGATCACCATTTTAATTGGTGGAATTCCTTTATTATGGCAAATTGTAATTAAAATTTTTAATAAAAATTTGGGCGCCGATTTATTGGCTTTAATTGGATTAATTACCGCAATTTGGGCTAATCAATATTTAGCTGCAAACTTGATCATTTTAATGCTTTCAAGCGGACAAGCTTTAGAAGAATATGCCTCTAAAAAAGCCTCATTTGCACTAGAAGCTCTAGCCAAAAGAATGCCTTCAATTGTTCACCTTCGCAGCGGTAAAAAAGTTATAGATGTTGATGCAAATAATATAAAAGTTGGCGATTTATTGGAAATTTATCCCCACGAAACTTGTCCGGTTGATGGCGTAATTATAGAAGGTTATGGCACAATGGATGAAGCCTATCTTACGGGTGAGCCTTATCAAATAAAAAAGGCACCCGGTTCCAATGTATTATCCGGCGCAATTAACGGCGAAGCGGCTCTAACCATAAAAGCTGATAAACTAGTAAAAGATTCGCGTTATGCAAAAATTATTGAAGTAATGCGAGATGCCGAACAACACCGCCCACAACTGCGTAGATTGGGAGACCAAATTGGCGCGGTTTTTGCGCCCATCACTTTAATTTTTGCATTCGCAGTTTTTTATTTTACAGGAGATATATTAAGATTTTTAGCTATTCTAGTAGTTGCAACTCCCTGCCCTTTATTAATTGCAATTCCAATTACAATTATTAGCGCCATCTCAATTGCAGCAAAAAATGGCATTATTATTAAAGACCCTACATTACTAGAAAGACTGCCCCTTTGCGCAACTGCAATATTTGACAAAACTGGCACCCTTACTTATGGAAGACCAGAATTAACCGAAGTTTTTTTAACTAAAAACTTTGAACGCGCAGAGGTTTTACAAATGGCTGCAAGCCTTGAGCGCTATTCCAGACATCCTCTA
>CAMDMO010000107.1 GCA_945902255.1 Rickettsia typhi
GCCATGAAAATGGTCGCGGCATCTCGTTTGAAAAAAGCTAAGCATGCGGTTGAAGTTTCTCGCCCTTATGCGCAAAAAATTGAGCAAATGATCTCGCATCTAGCATCTAATGTTGCTATGAGAGATAGCTTAAATGAAAATTTTCCACTGCTTACAGGAAAAGGTAAAAAAGAAACTCACTTAATAATTGTAATTTCTTCTGATCGCGGTCTTTGTGGTGGGCTAAATAGCGCAACAGTTAAAATGGCTAAACATCGCATTAATAATTTGATTGCCGAAGGTCGTGAAGTAAAAATTTTCTGTATTGGCAGAAAAGCTTTTGAGCAGTTGAAATCTCTATATGGTAAAAAAATTATCGAGCATAGTTTTGGAATTTTCAAAAATATTATCGATTACAAAGTTGCGGAAGAATTATCTGAAAAAATCATCGATTTATTTTCTGAAAATCAATTTGATATTTGTGAAGTTATTTACAGCAAATTTAAATCAGCAATTGTGCAAGAGCAAACTTGCAAACAGTTAATTCCAGCTCAAATTAGCTTTGATGAAAATAAAGCTTCTGATTTTGAATTTCCAATTTCTTATGAGCCAAATCAAGAAGAAATTTTATCAGAATTATTGCCGAAAAATTTAGCGATTCAAATCTATAATCAATTATTAGAAAATAGCGCTTCTGAACAAGGAGCTAGAATGGCAGCTATGGAGGCCGCAACTAATAATGCAGGCAAGATGATTAAAAACCTAACTTTGGTTTATAACAGAACTAGACAGGCAAATATTACTAAAGAATTGATAGATATTATCTCTGGCGCGAATGTGGCTTAATTAATTGTTAATGCTAATCGCTCCAATCTCTGTTTCTATGGATGCAACCAAAATTTAATGACCAATCTTTCCTCCCAAAATCTCTGGATTAACATTGATAAACCAATCGGCTATTCGTCAGCAAAAGTAGTTGCAATTGTAAAAAAAATTACCGGTGCAAAAAAAGTTGGTCACGGTGGAACCCTTGATCCTTTTGCATCTGGAGTGCTTCCAGTTGCTATAAATTATGCAACAAAAACCTGCGAATATATTATGAATGCGAGAAAAAAATATTTTTTTCGTATTAATTGGGGTGAATTTCGTGATACTGATGACATTGAAGGAAAGCTTATAGAATCTAGTTTGGCAAGGCCAAGCGCTGAGCAAATAATTTCAGCTATGCCATTTTTTATTGGCAAAATAAAGCAAGTGCCATCTTGTTTTTCAGCAATCAATATCAACGGTAAAAGAGCGTATGAGTTGGCTCGACAAAATATTGAGTTTGAAATTAAAGAGCGCGAAGTAGAAATTTATTCACTAAAATTAATCTCAAATTCTGAAAATTTTGCTGAATTTGAAATTGAATGCTCTAAGGGTACATATGTGCGCTCATTGGCTCGAGCTATGTCAAAAAAACTCGGTGTTTGCGGTTATGTTTCTTTGCTAACCAGGCTTTCAGTAGGAAAATTTTTATATGAAAAAAGAATTTCTCTTGATATGTTAAAACAGGTCGTTAATTATGGACATAGTTTTTCTGACGGCTCGCTGCTTTTTTTGCAGGATGTCTTAGATTTTATGATCGCAATCACTCTTGATGATATCGATAGTTCTCGGTTCAAAAATGGTCAAATGATTAGAACTAGTCATAAATCTCTAGAACCAAGTTTTTCGGGTCTTGCCCTAATTATTAACCACAACGAAATTATTGGTTTAGCAAAATCGCAAGATGGTTTGCTGAAGCCAATTAATGTTTTTAAATGAGGAAACAATGTCAATTCTTACAAAATCAAAAAAAGAAGTAGTTAAAGAATTTGCTCAAAGCAAAAATGATAGCGGTTCAGTAGAAGTGCAATGCGCTGTTATGACCAAACAAATCAATAATTTGACTGAGCATTTAAAAATTCACAAAAAAGATTTTTCTTCAAGAAGAGGTCTATTAATTTTAGTAGGCAGAAGAAGAAGGTTGCTTGATTATCTAAAAGGTAAATCTGCAGATCGTTACACAGATCTTATTAAAAAACTTGATATTAGAAAATAAATTTATTGGCCTTTATTTACCTAAGGCCTTTAGATTGTTTAACCTAGTTTGTTGTGCAAAAAAGATTAAGCCTTCAAATCAAATTAAGAAGATCGCTGCTTCATAAATTAAATTAATAACAAACGCTGAAAATATGTTTAATATTGTAAAAAAAGAAATTAATTGGAACGGAAAAACTCTTGCATTAGAGACCGGAAAAGTTGCTCGCCAAGCTGGCGGAGCAGTTATCGCAACTTATGGAAATACCACAGTGCTTGCCGCAGTTACTGTTGCACCTAAAGCTGGAGCTGGAGTTGATTTCTTCCCTCTTACTGTGCATTACTTAGAAAAATCTTATGCTGCAGGAAAAATTCCTGGTGGATTCTTTAAAAGAGAAGCTAAGCCATCTGAGGTTGCAACCCTTACCGCTAGATTAATTGATCGCCCTATCAGACCATTATTTCCTGCTGGTTTTTATAATGAAGTGAATGTGGTTTGTACCGTTCTTTCTTATGATCCATCTTGCACTCCTGATGTTGTTGCGCTAATTGCCGCTTCAGCAGCTTTATCAATTTCAGAAGCTCCTTTTGCAGAACCTGTTGCAGCTTCTAGAGTTGGATATGTTGACGGACAATTTATTTTAAATCCAAGCATCGAAGACGCTAAAAAAGGTCGTTTAGAGCTAGTGGTTGCCGGAACAAAATCATCAGTTTTAATGATTGAATCAGAAGCAAAAGAACTTTCAGAAGCTGAAATGTTGGCTGCAGTAAAATTCGGTCACGAAGCTTTTCAACCAGTAATTGATCTTATCAAAGAATTCCAAGATTCTGCTGGTAAAAAGAAAATTGAAGTTGCTCAAAAAGATTATTCTAAAATTAAACAAGAAATCACTAGTTTCATTGGCGATCGTTTAATTAATGCTTATAAAAAAGTAGAAAAACAAATTCGTGTGGCTGAGTTAGACCAACTTCAAGAAGAAATTGAAGCTAAATTTGTTAATGAAGAAGTTGATGCTAATAAAATTAACTCAATTTTTAAAATTCTTTCACAAGAAATCGTTAGAAATGATGTTTTAAAAAATGGCCTAAGAATTGATGGTCGTAAAGTAGATCAAATTAGAAGAATTGAAATTGAAACTGGTTTATTGCCACAAGTTCATGGTTGCGCCCTTTTCACTCGCGGCGAAACTCAAGCTTTAGTTGTTGCAACTCTTGGTTCAAATAAAGATGAACAAATGGTTGAAGGTCTTGATGCTGCTATGGGCAAAGAATCTTTCATGCTACATTATAACTTCCCTCCTTATTCCGTTGGTGAAACTGGACAGTTAAAACCACCTGGAAGAAGAGAAATTGGTCACGGTAAATTAGCTTGGAGAGCTCTTAATCCAGTGTTTCCAACCGCTACAGAAAACTTTTCTTATGTAACTCGTATTGTTTCTGAAATCACAGAGTCAAATGGCTCTTCTTCAATGGCAACTGTTTGCGGCGCTTCTTTGGCCCTTATGGATGCTGGAGTTCCAATTAAAGCACCAGTTTCTGGAATTGCGATGGGATTAATTAAAGAAGGAAATGATTTTGTAATTCTTTCAGACATCATGGGTGATGAAGATCATCTTGGTGATATGGATTTTAAAGTTGCTGGAACTAGAGAAGGTATCACAGCTTTACAAATGGATATCAAAATCAATGGAATCACTTCTGAAATCATGGATAAAGCTTTACAACAAGCTTATGCTGGCAGAATTCACATTTTAGATAAAATGTGTGAATCTATCGCAGCTCCTAGAACTGAGTTAAATCCAAATGTTCCTCGTGTTGAAATTTTAAATATTGCACAAAAGAAAATTCGTGAAGTAATTGGTTCTCGTGGAAGAGTAATTAAAGATATCTGCGCAGTTTCTGGTGCGGCAGTTGATATTGATGATGATGGTACAATCAAAATTACCTCAAACAACAATGATTCAATCAAAAAAGCTGTAGCAATGATTAATGAAATCGTATTTGAGCCTGAAATTGGCGATATTTACGAAGGTCCAGTTGTAAAAGTTATTGATGCAGGAGCTTTCGTTAGCATCTCTAGCAATCGTGATGGATTTGTTCATATTTCTGAGCTTGCTGAATATCGCGTTGATTTTGTTGAAGATGTAATCAACGAAGGCGATATTGTTAAAGTTAAAGTTATCGGTTTTGATAAAAAAGGTCGTCCGAAATTAAGCTATCGTTGTGTTGATCAAAAAACCGGCGAAGATATTTCTGACCGCATGGCTAATAAACCACAAATGGTTGACGAAAGAGAATTTGGCGGAGATCGCAGAGGCGGAGATCGTGGTAGAGACCGCGATGACAGACGCGGTGGCGGCGACAGAGATCGCGATGATCGCAGAGGCGGTGATCGTGATGACAGACGCGGCAGCAGAGATCGTGATGATCGTGGCCCTAGAGAACCACGCGATGATCGCGGTGGTGATCGTGATGGCGGCGGTCCAAAAAAACGCCGTGGTTTTTTCGGTTAGTTTTTAAATAAAATTATAAATACCAACTATCGTAAATATATAATTATTTGCGGTAATTGGTATAAAGGGCGGTCTCCCCCAAGGGTTTCCGCCCTTTTTATTAACTATAAATATATGGCAATAGCAAAAATAGAATTAGAAAAACTTCTTAAAGAAAATTTTCCTCAAGCAAAAATTGAAGTGATCGATTTAGCTGGTGATGACAATCATTATAGTGTTAAAATAATTGATGAAATTTTTGCTGGCAAAACAAGAATAGAGCAACATAAAATGGTTAATAATGCTCTGAAAGAAATATTAGGTGATGTTTTGCACGCTATGCAGTTAAAAACATCGGCAACTTAATTGGTGGTCTTTTATTATGTGTTAAAATCCGTTTCTTAAGAATCATCCTTCGACAAGCTCAGGATGACATCGAAGTTTGGTATGACTGACTCGATGTCATCCTGAGCTTGTCGAAGGATGATTCTTAAGAAACGGATTTTAA
>CAMDMO010000108.1 GCA_945902255.1 Rickettsia typhi
TCATCGCACCATTTTCTGCAGTGCCTTGCACTTCAATTAAATCAAAGTTTTGATTAATCACAAAATTGCAATCAACTTCGCATTTACTATCTTCTAAGTAATCTAAATCAGCAATAACTTGACCGTTGAAAATTCCACAAGAAAGTGCGCAAACCTCACCAATTAGAGGATTTGACTTGATTATATTTTGAGAAAGAATTTTTTTAACCGCCAAAGCCAAAGCAACATATCCGCCGGTAATTGAAGCGCAGCGCGTGCCGCCATCGGCTTGCAAAACATCGCAATCAATTGTGATTTGCCTTTCACCTAGTTTTTTTACATCAATAACTGAGCGAAGTGATCGGCCGATTAATCTCTGAATTTCAATATTGCGTCCATTTGGCTTTAGAGGATCGCGACTCATGCGCGAGTGAGTTGAGCGCGCTAACATATTATATTCTGCACTTACCCAACCTGTGCCTTTATTTCTTAAAAATGGTGGCACTTTTTCTTCAATTGATGCAGTGCAAAGAACATGTGTGTTACCAAATTTCACCAGACAAGATCCCTCGGCATAGGCGTTAACATTGGTTTCAATAGTTACTTGGCGGATTTGGTTGAGAGTTCTATTTGATGGACGCATGAGATTGGCAAGAGAAATTAAACAAATTCGCCGATAAAAAAACCCTCAAAACTCGTCATCCTTGGGCTGAAAGGTCAGAGGATCTCGTGAATTTGACTTAAGAAGTATAAGCTCACGAGATCCTCGAAGCTTCGCTTCAAGGATGACGGGTTTAATATGTTTTTTATCGACGAACTGGTGTTATAAGAGACTGTTTTCATAAACACCCGTCATCCTCCGACGCTTTTAAGCCAAGGATGATGAGAAAATGCAAGAAGGATGATTCCCCCTCCTCAGTCACAAAAAGAAATGCTCTTCGATTTTCCTTTTTATTCCTGAACGAAATCAAACTTAGCTTCTTTAGAGCGACCTAGTCTTTTGCGGTCGTTAGAATCTAGAATTTTTTTGCGTAAACGAAGAGATTTTGGAGTAACTTCAACTAACTCGTCATCACCAACATAAGTGATCATATCTTCTAGTGTTAATTCGCGCGGAGGAGTTAGGCGAATTGCTTCGTCAGTTCCTGAAGCTCTAACATTCGATAATTGTTTTCCCTTTAAAACGTTAACTTCTAAATCACCTTGTTTAGCATTTTCACCAACAATCATTCCGGTATAAACTTTTTGTTGAGGCTTGATAAACATAGTGCCACGATCTTGCAGATTCCATAAAGCGAATGCCACGGCTTCACCAGCGTCAGTGGCAATTAAAGCGCCATTTTTCTTGTAAGCTACTTCGCCTTTATAAGGAATGTAGGCATGAAAAATACGGTTTAAAACGCCGCTTCCTTTAGTGTCAGTCAAGAATTCACTTTGATAGCCAATTAAGCCACGAGATGGAACATAAAATATCATACGAGTTTTTCCACCGCTTGATGGTCTCATATCTCTCATTTCACCTTTTCTTGAAGAAAGTTTTTCAACCACAACGCCACTAAATGCGTCATCAACATCAACTACAACTTCTTCAACTGGCTCTAAAATATCGCCATTGGTATCTTTTTTGAAAAGCACGCGAGGTCTTGAAACTGAAAGCTCGAAGCCTTCACGACGCATATTTTCGATTAACACACCTAATTGTAATTCTCCGCGTCCACCTACTTCAAAGGCGTCTTTGCCTTCACTTTCTTTAACTTTGATTGCAACATTGGTTTCAGATTCTGCGAATAGACGCTCGCGAATCATGCGTGAAGTTACTTTAGTTCCTTCTTGTCCTGCTAAAGGAGAATCATTAACGCTGATTGTGATTGCCATAGTTGGCGGATCAATTGGCGTTGATTTAATTGGAGATGAAACTGATAAATCGCAAAGAGTATCAGCAACCGAAGCTTTTTCTAAACCCGCAATTGAAACGATGTCGCCAGCTTCAGCTTCTTCAACTGGAACTTTATCAACTCCGCGAAACACGTGAAGCTTGGTTAGGCGACCTTGCTCAATAACTTCACCTTTGAGGTTAATTGCTTTGAAATTCATTAAATTTTTAGCTTTTCCAGAATAGATTCTTCCTGTAAGCATGCGTCCAAAATAAGGGCTGTGATCAAGTAGAGTAGCCAACATTGAAAATGGTGCTTCAGAGTCGAATTCTGGCGGATTTACATGCGACAAAATTAGATCAAAAAGCGGAGAAAGATCTTTACGCTCATCTTTATCCATATCGGTAACGCACCATCCATCACGACCAACTGCATATAGAACTGGGAAATCTAATTGTTTTTCATTAGCGTTAAGCGATACGAAAAGATCAAAAATTTCATTTAAAACTTCATCAGGACGAGCGTCTTGACGGTCAATTTTATTAATAATTACAATTGGCTGTAAACCTAGAGCCAAAGCTTTTGAAAGCACAAATTTAGTTTGCGGCATTACACCTTCTGCAGAGTCAACCAAAAGTAAAGTGCTATCAGCCATTGAAAGAACGCGCTCAACTTCACCACCAAAATCGGCGTGGCCGGGAGTATCAATTACATTGATTTTTTGATCTTTCCACATGATGGAAGTGCATTTCGCTAAAATTGTAATTCCACGCTCTTTTTCTAAAGCGTTGCTGTCCATTACGCGATTTTCAATTTGTTGGTTAGCGCGAAAAGTTCCGCTTTGATGCAACATGGCATCGATCATTGTAGTTTTGCCATGGTCAACGTGGGCAATAATAGCAACGTTTCTAAAGTTCGTCATTTGAATTATTTATGATTTTTAAAAAAAGATTTTGCTAGCAGATATCTTCGAGTAAGAGCATCTCGAATTGGCGTTTAAAGCAAAAAACAGCGCGTCAAAATAGTGACTCGAAACTAACTGTCAACTTATTTCGTGGCTTATGCTATAAGTATATTAAACTAAATTTTTATCTGCTGGAAATTTTTTTAATTTAACATCTTGTGAAAATTTTTCCACCGCCTGTGAAATTACTGATTTTAAATCAGCATAATATTCAACAAATCTTGGCTTAAATTCTTGGTTAAATCCAAGTAAATCGTCAATTACTAAAACCTGCCCGTCACACTCAGCAGAGGCTCCAATGCCAATTGTTGGGATTGAAATATTTTGAGTAATTTTTGTTGCCAAATCAGCCGGAACCGCTTCAATTACCAAGGCGAATGCACCAGCTTCTTCTAACATTTTTGCGGTTTTTAAAATTTCAGTTGCAGTTTTTTCATCGCGACCTTGATATTTATAACCGCCAATTTTTCTAACATGTTGCGGTAAAAGCCCAATATGACCCATTACATTCACGCCATTTTCAACTAAAAATTTTACCGTTGGAATTAATTCAAGAGAAGTTTCAATTTTAATTGCATCACATTTTGTTGTCTCAATAACTTTTCTCGCTGATTCTAGTGCTTGTTCTTTTGAATCTTCGTAAGTTTTGTAAGGCAAATCAACAACCACAAAAGATTTTTTTACAGCTTTTACCACTGCCGCTCCATGATTTATCATCATTTCTAAAGTCACATCAATAGTATCTTTATGGCCATAAATTGCCATTCCAAGAGAATCTCCGACCAAAATAATATCGCAAAAATCATCTAAAATTTTTGCCATTGGAAAACTATAAGCAGTTAAGCAAATTATCTTCTCTTTGCTTTTTTTCTGTAAAATATCAGTGGTTGAAATTCGATTTATCATGGCTTGTTTTGTGTTTCATTTTGAGGTAAATCCATCATCTCAATATCTTGACGCGAATTATTTTCTTTTGGCGCCAAATTATTGTCACCAGAAACAGGTGGCTTTACCGATGGTAATATCGATGTTTGATCTTGAGTTGCTTGCGGCACAATTAGAGTAGTTTTTTCTAAACCTAAATATTGCCTAACTTGACTAAGATTGCTACTTTGGGAAATCGCACTCAAATCTCCTTTTAAATTTGTTGCGATATTAATCGGAGTTGGTTTTTTTAAATTACCTGTTAAAAAAATTACATTAAATAATGCATCAATTTTATTATTTGCTAGATCGATTTTACCAGATAAAACTCCATTGAGAGCTGTTGCTGAAGTAGTTATGCGAAGTTTGCTTTCCTTACTGCCATTAATTTGAAAAACTCCGCTAGCATCCTTAAAAATCGCATTACTTTCTGGATTAAATAATATTTTTTCAGAATCCACCAACTCTGAAGCATAAACTTGTGGGGAAAACATTTTTTTCACCAAATCATTTAAACCATATCCAGCAATAGTTGGTGCATTTGCGCTAAACTTTACCTCTCCAGTTAATGCTTTAGCAAAATCTTCTTTTTGATCAGCTGCAGCAGTAAGACTTGAAGAAACATTTACCACTCCAGAAACATTATTAATTCCGAATAAATCAGATAAAAGTGGCTGCAGAGAAACATCGCTTAGCGACAAATTGCCATTAATAATTTTACTAACTTTAATGCCGAGCAAACCTTTATATCCAATAGTTCCATCATAAATATCGAAAGTAAGTTCAGAAATATCAACGCCGCCATCTTTTAATTTTCCTATCAATTTTACATTTTCAAGATCGATATCATCAAGAGTAAGATTTTCAAAACTAAAAAATATTTTACCATCTAAGCCCTCTAGAGAAGGAAGCGCATAGAATTGATCAATGAAATTTCTTTTTCCAACTTTATTTACATCGTCCGGTTTTTCATTATTTTGAATTGTTTCATAGTCAAAATTATTAGCGATAATTTTTAAATCAAATCTTGGGCTTTTATCACTAATATCAACATTCAAATCGATATTTAAATCTGTGGTTTCTGACAATAAATGCAGTTTATTTATCGCAAAATATCCACGCCCAAAACGAGCTTTTATTGACTGATTAGAAAATTCTTCTCCCTTATAAGTTAATTTATCAAAATTTAATTCCAGATCGTTATTTGCAGAAATATTATTTAACCAAAATAATTTCTTGATTAAAGACCCTGGAGATAGATAAATATTGCT
>CAMDMO010000109.1 GCA_945902255.1 Rickettsia typhi
ATTAAAGTTTGTTCCACAATCATCCGGATTTTTAGGTGTGGAAGAAAAATATTTAAAATCTGCTGAAGATGCAAAGGTGGTCGTAGTTCCATTTGCCTTAGAAAAATCTGTTAGCTATGGACGCGGAACAAAAAAAGGCGCTAAGGCCATAATCAAAGCTTCGCAACAAGTAGAATTATTTGATGAAGAATTTTGGTGTGAGCCTTTCAGAAAATATGGAGTTGCAACCCTAAAAGAGCCAAAAATTGACTATACCTCGGTCGCAAAATCTCTTACACAACTTGAAAAAATCACTGAAAATATTTTAGAAGCCGGAAAGTTTCCACTAATTCTAGGTGGTGAGCACTCAATAACTGCAGGCTCTATTCGTCCTTTTGTAAAAAGATATCCTAATCTAGCAATTCTACATTTTGATGCTCATGCTGATTTGCGCGATGGTTATGCGGGCGAGCATTATTCTCACGCTGCGGCACTTCGTCGTGTTATGGATCATCCAATTTCTACATTAATTTCTTGTGGAATCAGAAATATTTCAGCTAGTGAAATTCCATATTTAGAAGCTAATAAACATCGCATCACTATTCATTTTGGTAAAGATAGAAGAAGTTGGGATCCAAAAAAAATTGTTGCCGCATTAAAAGGTCGTCCAGTTTTTGTAACTTTTGATTTAGATGGTTTTGATTCAAGCTTGATGCAGGCAACCGGAACTCCTGAACCCGGAGGAGTTATGTGGGAAGATGCGCTAGATATTATTCGCGAAGCTAGCAAAATTTCAAATATTGTTGGAGCTGATGTGGTTGAATTGGCGCCAATTAAAAACTTTCATTCCTGCGATTTTTTAGCGGCAAAATTATGCTATAAAATTTTATCTTATGCATTTTTAAACAAAAAATGATCAAAAAATCAAAATCACGCTTTGTAATTGATGGAGTAGAAGTAAAGCTGGGCGAAAGAAAGCGCGTGAATATTGATATGGGAAGCATTTACGATTTTACTGATGTTAAAATGTCAGCCGAAGTAATTCGTGGTAAAAAAGAAGGCCCCACCCTTTTTGTAAGCTCAACAATTCACGGCGATGAAATTGGCGGAATTGAAATTGTGCGACAAGTTTTAAAATCAAATATTTTAAGAAATATTCGCGGCACTTTGATTTTAATTCCAATAGTAAATGTTTTTGGATTTAACGATAGAACCCGCTATTTGCCTGATCGTCGCGATATGAATCGCTGTTTTCCGGGATTAAAAAATGGTTCATTAGCGTCGCAAGTCGCCTATAAATTTATGGAAGAGGTGGTCAAAAAATCTGATTACGGAATTGATCTTCACACTGGGGCTTATCATCGATGTAATTATCCGCAAATTAGAGCAAATATTAATGATGAAAAAACTTTTAATCTTGCTAAAGCCTTTGGTGCAGCGGTAATAATAAATTCTGATTTGCGCGATGGATCTTTGCGAGAAGCGGTTGCTGCACAGAAAATTCCAATGTTACTTTATGAAGCTGGTGAGGCTTTAAGATTCGATGAAAATACAGTTAAAATTGGAGTGAATGGTATATTTAATTTCATGCGCGAAATTGGCATGATTAATTCAAAATTTTGTGAAATTTCAAAAATACAAACTTTTATAGCTCATTCAAGCTCTTGGGTTAGGGCGCCTAAAAGCGGAATTCACATTCCTTGTAAAAAATTAGGTAAAATTGTGAAAAAAAATGAAGTAATTGGCGAAATTTCCAATCCATTCGGTGATCACAAGGTTTTTGTAAAAGCTCATGAAGATGGAGTTATTATTGGCATGTCAATGCTGCCTTTAGCCAATAAAGGAGATGCCTTATTTCATATTGCCAGTGAAAAAGAAGCTAAAAAAATTCAAAATCATATCTATCGCGACGAAAATCTTGAGAATATTGATCCAATAAATTCTCGTTAACTTATGAGGGCTGTTCCAACTTCTGCATATAAAAAAAATATGGAGCAGCAGCTAGAAGCGCTGTTGAAATTAATCTATGAGACTGAAAATTGCCGGGTCTTAATTGCTGATGATCTTTCTTGGGTTAAATTTGTATCTAGAAATAATGGCTCGGTTAGCCGGGGTTTTGGAGTTCATGGCGCTGCAATGCCAACTTTGCGCTTTATTTTGGGGAATCAAGATTTTCATGGGTGTAACACTCTTGAAATCGGGCATCTTATGCCAGATGAAGTATTAGTTAGAATCAATTCTGAAGATGTAGAAAATAAATTCAAAAAATTTTCTAATTTAGAAGAAATAATTGAGTTATTGCTGCAATATGAATTGGGAAGAATATTGATTTCTGAGCAGAATTTTAAATATTTTGAAGCTTTTAGGGATTATCATCCTAGATCTGGCAAGGGCGCTACCGATAGCTACAACTTATGTCGTGATTATTTAGAGCTTCTGGATGTTGCTATTAAAATTAAGATAAAACATGATCCGCTGAATAAAGATATTTTTATAAAATTTGAATCTGAGGATGAGGCGCTTCAGTTTGGGGCGATGTTAGAGATTCGTGATATTCTTAAAGCTCGCAGCGGAAGAGCAGATGAGTTGCTGATAAATCAAAAAGAAATAATATCCGCTTTAACAAATTTAAAAGACAGAAAAACAAATTATCAAGGCGTTATTCCTTTTGATCGCAATGGATCAATTTATATAGCTAATCGCAGAAATTCTTATGGTGTTCTTGGTTATGCAACTGCTGGAGGACACTGCTCTAATCCATATCATCCAAAAACCTCTGTATTACATGAGTTGCAAGACGAATTTGGTTTTAAATTAGCGGATTTTGCAGATTTATCACATTTATTATTTCTAGAAAAAAGAGGCGATGTGGCAATTTACGCCATTGATGATCAATATTTGCAACTAACTAATGGGGCTTCTTTATCGTTAACGGAAACCAAAGCAAGATTTTACGCCGATTCCCAAGAGTTTATTCCTAACAGTGCTTGCATAATTTCTTTTAAAGAGATGCGAGATAGCAGAGTTCCACTGCGAAATATAAGGTCGTTGGAGGCTTATTTGGAATATAGTGCCAGAGGGTTACAAAAAATATTAAGAAGTCGTCGCGAGTTTGCTGGCATTGATTGTGTAATTCCTTTTAAAACTACCGAATCTGAATCAAGAATTGTAAAATTTCCTAATTCAGATTTTGGGGTAATCAATTTTTTTGCCGAAGATTTAATTTCTTTA
Organism: Rickettsia typhi; assembly: GCA_945902255.1. Taxonomy (GTDB): domain Bacteria; phylum Pseudomonadota; class Alphaproteobacteria; order Rickettsiales; family UBA1997; genus UBA2645. The sequence continues at coordinate 3,211 of CAMDMO010000109.1, forward strand.
AAGGCGATGCTAGATGGTCTTTTTGGTGGAGATGCCAAAATTAATCTTGAAAAGAAATGTGTTACTATTGAAGACCTAAATCCAAAACAAATTATTGATGTCTTAGAGGGTAGAGTTTTAAGACAAGAAATTGAAGAATATAGGCAAAGTCAAAAAAAGGTTTCTGCCGCAAATATTATTACAAAATTTGTTAAAAAAAGCCTTAGCGGTGTAAATGTTGCAGAATTTCTTCATTTAAAAACCGGTTCATCGGGAGATGGCATTAAACAATTATCAAAGACAAATCTAGCAAAAGTAAAAAGAAGACTAAGATTGGCAACATTTTTGCCTCCAGAAGAAAGGGCAAAATTAGCAGAAGAAAGAGAGGGCGATATTGATATATTTACCGATGCAGAAAAAGAGCTGTTTAAGACTTTATGCGATGTAAGATATTTTTTAGATCATGCTACATTCGGATCTATGCAACAAATTAGAGATAGTGACTTTAGAATGTTTGATAGAAGTGAATTAATCAAAAAAGGATTAAGAGAAGAGGATCCCTCCTTCGTAGATGATGATGGTATTGAAAAGATAGGCTATGATGATTTGTTAAAATTATCTGGAGTTGATAAAAAGGTTTTTTTCACAGTTGGTGTAAAAAGTTCAGTGCCGCAATATTTTATGCAAACAGCAACTCCGGAACAATCCGCAGATCATTTTATCAGAATAAGTCACAGAAATTTATCAAAAAAACAACATGATTTACTTAATATTCATATTAGTGAAATATGGGCAAGATTTTTTCGAAAAGAAGGTGTTACATATTCTGAAATGAATATTGGAGATAGTAAATATTCAATTGAGCATGATGGCGAGAGTTTGGCAAAAATTCATAGATTCTGCAGAAAAGACGGCTCTACGGTTGTTCAGAGAGTTGCGATGGGAGAAGATCTATGTTCTTCTCAAGATATGGTAAAATTTTTTGCCTATATTGCGATTGAAAGATTGCGCTATATTGGTGGCGGTGCTAGAAAATATTTACTAGAAAATCCCCAAGATATTAAAGCTGTTGAAAGATTTGTTTCTGATATTATTTCTAGTTTAAATTTTATTGCGCACGCTCCGGTAGAGTTAGATCTAAAGGAAATGTCATTTGAGGTTTTTAGCAGAGAGCGATCAAACAATATTGTGCGAGAGTTAAATCAAATTATACACTTTAATCGTCCAGATTTTTTAGATCGTTTGATTGGGCAAAAGCCTGATTTGTTTTATCTATGTTCAATTTCGCAGGGAATAGATTTAGATTGGCTCATTAAAGACGCAAAACCAGAAATAATATCATCTTTGATTGATCATGGTTTTTTTAAAGAGATTGCAAGCGAAAGAAATCTTTCGGACTTATCAAGTGTGGCTGTTATATGTGATAAAATTGCGACATATGGAAGAGAAGATTTGTTTTATATGTTTATCGAAAAAGGAGTGATTGCAAAAACTAATGTAAGACAAATAATGGCAGATTCTTTGATAAGCGGGGAATCTATATTATGGTATCAAAGTCTTGAGTCTAGAGAGTGGTATCGAGATTTACCTTCCACGTCACCACACCTTCCAGAAGCCTCTAGAGCTTGTGACTATTTAGATGATGAATTAGAACCTTTTGAGAGACTGTCGCAAAATTGTCTTTTTCGGTAATTTTGGGTTTTACTAAATTTGCTCGAGAGCACCT
>CAMDMO010000110.1 GCA_945902255.1 Rickettsia typhi
TAAAAAAGCGCTGTCTGACGCAAGAAGCCTATACAACTTGATTCGCCTATATGGCCATTTCGACTTATTGAAAAAACTCGATTTTCAGAAGCTAGGCGTCCTTTATCGCGAAGCCAGCAATCATTTGGATTTGTTGAATTTCAGAGAAAATTTAAATACCGGAGTTGACACATCAAACATCCTTAACGTTGCTCTTGAAGATGTGATATTCATGTTCCGCAAGGTTAAGGAAGAAGAGCTTATTTTGGCTGATAAGCTAAAAGATATTTTGCGAATCACTCGTGAGGCGTTAGCTGGTAATTTTGATCAACAAGACCCAAAATTTACTACACTTAAAGAAGAACTTGAGCGACTATTCAAAAAGAAAAATCTTAACGAAGTTACTCAAGAAGAAATGAATCAAAACATCGAAATTTTAGATCAAATTCACGAGCGCATCAAAGAGCTTAATCGCGAGAACGCGTTACTTCGCTCTAAATACAATAACGATCCAAAATACGCCAGAATCCATAAACGCCTGTTAGAAACAGGAAGTATATCAGATCAAGAGCGCAAAATTTTTGAAGCTCTTATTCAAATCAAAGAAGAAACAGATGAGCAAGTTTTACAAAACACTCAGATTCTAAAAAATGAGAGTTATTTCAACACCGAGGTTGGAAGAAAAGTAATCAAACAATTCAAAGATCAGAGCATAAACCTAAACCCTGAATCAGTTAGATTTATTAATGGATTAGTAGTGCGGGAATATATGGATGAATTTAATGGAGGTATTCACGCATGGTAACGCAAGATTTTCAACGCAAAACCAAAGAGTTAATTGATGGCCTAAAAGGAGTCTGCGCTTCTTATGGGCTTGGTAATGATGGCAACGAATTCAAAATAATTACTCAAGTTTTTCTTTATAAATTTCTTAACGATAAATTCGCTTTTGAGATCAAGAAAATTGATAGCAAAATTAAAAGCTCTGAAAAATGGGAAAAAACTATTGCTGCATTATCAGAGGATGAATTTGAGATGCTAAAGTTGCAGCTTCCAGCTGACACTGCTCGACTTAGAACTGATCATTTTATCTCGACTCTTTTTGACAAACAAAATGAGCCTGAATTTGCAAAACTTTTTGACGATACCTTAAGGGATATCGCGATCACAAATAATGATATCTTCTCGGTCAAAACTGATGGTGGAGCTAAGATAACCTTGTTTGACCGAGTAAGTGAATTTATCACCGACACATCAAAGCGAGATGCGTTTTGTCGCGCCATTATCAACAAACTAATCGATTTTAGTTTTGAGAATATCTTCAATCAGAAATATGACTTTTACGCCACCATCTTTGAATATTTGATCAAAGACTATAACAAAGACAGTGGCGGCAAATATGCCGAATATTACACGCCACACGCTGTTGCAAAAATTATGGCGGCAATTTTAGTGCCAAGTGAAGTTCAAGGAAAAATTCAAAATGTCACTTGCTATGATCCATCAGCAGGATCGGGAACTTTATTGATGAACATCGCTCACGCAATTGGCGAAAACAGATGCAGTATTTACTCGCAAGACATATCACAAAAATCATCAAGTTTGTTGCGTTTGAATCTGGTTTTAAATAACCTGGTTCACTCAATTCAAAATATTATTCAAGGTGATACTATGCTTCATCCTTATCACAAAGATGGGGCTGACCTAAAGCATTTTGATTACATTGTTTCCAACCCGCCATTCAAATTAGATTTCAGTAACGATAGAAACAGTTTAGACAGTAAAGAAAATCAAAAACGTTTTTTTGCCGGAATTCCCAAAGTGCCAAACAAGGACAAGGATAAAATGTCAATTTACCTGCTTTTTATTCAGCATATTATCTTCTCTTTAACGGCAAAAGGTAAAGCAGCGGTTGTTGTCCCAACTGGATTCATAACCGCTCAAAGCGGAATTGAGAGAAAAATTCGCGAGAAATTGATTGATGAAAAAATGCTTGCGGGAGTGGTTTCAATGCCAAGCAATATTTTTGCAACCACCGGCACTAATGTTTCGATTCTTTTTATCGATAAGGATAACAAGAAAGATGTTGTTTTGATTGATGCGTCAAAACTTGGGGAAACTATTAAGGAAGGTAAAAATCAAAAAACAGTTTTGCGTGAAGATGAGGAAAATAAAATCATCAATACCTTTAACAAGAAAGAGGTTGTTGAGGATTTTTCTGTGGCCGTTTCTTACGATGAAATTAAAGCAAAAAATTACTCCCTAAGTGCTGGTCAGTATTTTGATGTTAAGATTGAATATGTCGATATCACCAAAGAAGAATTTGATGCTAAGATGAAGAGTTTTAGCGAGAATTTAGATAAGATGTTTGCTGAATCCCAGGATTTGAGTAAAGAAATTAAAAGGCAATTAGAGGGGATAAAATATGAATAGCCTGAAGACTTACAAATTTTCTGATCTATATCAGATGAGTTCCGGCATCTCTTCTACACCCAAACAAGCTGGTCATGGATCTCCATTTTTATCTTTTTCTGCGGTATTCGGTAATTATTTTTTACCAGAAAAATTTGATGATTTAATGCAAACCTCAGATCTGGAGCAAAAAAAATATTCAATTTTAGAGGGTGATATATTTTTAACCAGAACAAGCGAAACTATAGATGAGCTCGGCATGAGTTCTGTTGCAGTGAAAAACTACCCAAATGCAACATATAGCGGATTTTTAAAGAGATTGCGTCCCACTCAAAAAAATGTGACTTATCACAAATTTATGGGCTTTTATCTTCGCAGCAAATTGTTTAGAAAAACGATGGAAAACAATGCTGTACTCACTCTAAGAGCGAGTTTAAACGAAGATATTTTTTCCTACCTCAATCTAATTATTCCTGAGTATAATGAGCAGGTTAAAATTGGTGATCTTCTCTATCTGTTAAATCAGAAGATAGACTTAAATAATCGTATCAATTTTGAGTTAGAAAAAATGGCAAAGGCTATTTATGATTATTGGTTTGTTCAGTTTGATTTTCCTGATAAAAATGATAAACCTTACAAATCATCAGGTGGCAAGTTTTTTTATGATAGTGGTTTAAAATTCAAAATACCACAAGACTGGACAGCAAAAAGAATATTAGATTTATCTCCAAATTCGACCAATACAATTAATCCGGCAGTTAACCCAGATAAAAATTTCAAACATTTCAGCATTCCAGAATTTGATAAAACTGGATCATATAAAATTGAAAAAGGTAAAGAAATTGGTAGCAACAAATATGCAATTACTGGGTATGACCTTTTGGTTTCAAAACTTAATCCTTGGTTTAACAGGGTAATATATCCTTTTCATGAGGAAGAATTGATTTGCTCAACGGAATTCGTTGTTTGGAGGACGGATTGTGATGAAATTAAAAACCACCTTTATTTGGCTTCTACAAACACTAATTTTATTAATTTTTGTATAAAATCTGCAACTGGAACATCTAATAGCCATAAGAGAATAAGTCCTTATGTTATGATGGGATATTTACTGCCTTTTAATGAAAAAGTTGTTCTTAAGTTTGGGAAAAAGATTGATCCAATTATTAAGAAAATTTTCAAAAACAAAAAAGAAAATCAGGAACTTCAAAAGTTAAGAGATTGGCTTTTACCAATGCTTATGAATGGTCAGGTGAAAGTTAATTAAACTAAAAACAAAAAATATTAAATTTTAAACTATAAAATTATGAGTCGTTGGGAAGATCTATTTCAGAATCATCAAGTACATAAAACCACAAAAGAGATAATTGATGCTATTGATGTTGTTACGGCAGACACAAGCGACCAAGATCAAATTGAAAAAAGGCGTTTAAGAAAAGTTATTTCCGCATATCAGGATGCATTGGCGAATATTGATCCGGAGATTGTTTCATACAATGTATTGGATGGACTTAGCAACAATCTGCGAGATAATGTTCTTAATCAAATTTTATCATATAATAGTGCAAGAAACACATCAAATTTAGTAAGTGCAAATAACTACTTTGATACGAATTTAGTAAACTTATCTCAGCTTTTATCAATTGCAAAAAAATCAACTTCAGAAAAGCCAATAAGAGGTTTAGAGAAGAGTGTAGATAATTTTTCAGAGGTCATCAATTCAAAAAAAGAAGAGTTAAAAAAAGAACTTATAAAAGTTTCGGAAGCGGCTTCAAAGCAAGAAATCCGCTTGAATGAACTCTCAAATAGTATTGATACAAAAAAACAAGAAACAGATAGCTTAATAAGTTCTTGGCAAAAACAATTTTCCGATGCCCAAAATAAGAGAAATGAAGACTTCGCCAATGACCAAAATAGCAGGACTAATAACCACAATACTTGGCAAAAGCAGATAGAATTAGATACCGCAAAATCTCTTCAGGATTTAGTCACAAATAGCAAGGCAAAGCTCGATCAAAATCAATTAGATTTCGATAAATCAATTTCTAAATATCTTTCAACTGCAAAAGAAAAGCATTCATCAATCCTTGAGTTATACGAGCTGGTTGCAGGAGATAGTGTTGCGGCCGGATATCTTAAAAATGCTAATGATGAAAAAGATGCGGCTAATTTTTGGCGTTGGGCGGCAATTATCTTTATTGTATCAACTGCGGTCTGGACTGGGGTATCATACTTCTTAGGGTCATCATCGGGAAATAATATTGGATTGACCATGATAAACTCTGGTATGCCTTGGAGTCAGCTACTTAAAGCTTTTTCTGTTACTGGTGTATTGCTATTTGGAGCCGCGTACTCGGCAAAACAATCTAATATCCATCGACAAAATGAAAAACGCACTCGCTGGTTTGCTTTGGAAGTTAAAGCAATAGACCCTTTTATTGCGTCATTAAAAGAAGATGATCGAAAAGCCCTTAAAAATGAGCTTAGCAAAAGACTTTTTGGTCAAAAAG
>CAMDMO010000111.1 GCA_945902255.1 Rickettsia typhi
TTAATATTTAACCAAGACGGAACTTATAACTACACTCCAAACGCAAATTTTAACGGCTCAGATTCTTTTACCTACACAATTTCAGATGGCCATGGTGGAGTTGTTACTAAAAATATAAATATTATTGTTAATCCAGTTAATGATGCTCCGTTTATAATAAATCAAATTAGCGATAAAACATTCAGTATAGCTGATAGAATTGATTTTAGTGTAAATAATGTATTTACCGAGCTTGATGGCGAAGGGATGTCATATAGAGCAACTTTATCAGATGGTTCAACATTACCCAGCTGGCTAAGATTTGATTCAGCTAATTTAAGTTTTTATGGAGCTGGAGCAAAACAAGGTGGTGAATTTAACATAAGGCTTACTGCCACTGACGATAGCGGAAATTCTACTTCGACTAACTTTAATTTAACATTATCTGAAACCTTTATGGGCGGTGGTAATAATTTATTTGAGGTTGAGCACGGAAATAATAACTATGTTGTAAATAATTTTGTTGGAGTTGGAGCTTCTTCGCACCCAGCGCAATATGATACAATTAATTTTATTGGATCCGATCTTTCTGCAAAGAATCTTATCATCAATTATGATGGGCGCGACACAATCTTAACTTTTGATAAAGTTTCAGATATTAAAGTTACTCTTAAAAATTTTGACTTCATAAATTTAGATAATTTAGAAAGTAAATATAACTTATTATTCAATTCAAAAGGATTTGATGGTTATGATGTTTTTAATAGTCACACAATTATTAATGGAGCCTTGAGCAAAAGTGGGGTTACTTTTTTAAATGAAGCAAATAATCAAATTACTGGAAGTAATGGTGATGATGTTATTAATGCAATGTCAGGAAATGACAATATTCGCGGTGGAAATGGTAATGACACGCTAAGAGGACAGAGTGGAGATGATAAGCTTTATGGTGAAGCGGGTAATGATAAATTAGATGGTGGAGCGGGATCGGATATCTTAAGAGGCGGAGCTGGAAATGACACTTTTATTTATCGCAATATATCTGATTCAACTGCTAGTGCGAGTGATATAATTTTAGACTTTACAGCTAAGCAAGATAAAATTGATCTTAGTGAGCTGCATTTAAACATAACTAATATTCACTCTCATTTCGAAGGAAATCAAACCCTAATAACCGCTGATAATAGTGACTTATTAATTAAGTTGGATGGACATATAATTTTGCAGAATAGTGATTTTATTTTGAGTTAGTAAGTGATTTTAAGGTCTAAAACCACGAATCATACTTCGAACCCGTAGGCATGAAAGTGTGGGCTGGGTTAGGAAACCCAGCCCAGCGACAGTGTTATAAGAGATTGAATCGCAAATCAAGCTTCAGACCAAGCTGCGTTAACTAATTTTGTGCAAGAGATATCACCTTTATTAATATCTCAAAAACTTCTCAATTGGTTTATCAATTGTTTCAAACTTCCCATTTCCAACTTCTAAAACTGCTAAATTTCTTTGAACTAATCCATTTGGCAAAAATCTAAAAGGACCATCAATTCCGCTAAAGCCATTTTTTTGTCCAACATAAGAAGTTAAATCTAGAAGGGTAGGGGCTTGACCTTGTTTTTGATTGGTTAGTTCAGAAATTGCCGCCAAAGAATCGTAAATGATTGAAGAAATTCTTGGAGGAAATTTATTATAATATTGATAGTAATTTTTTTCAAAATTGCGGAATTTTTCATTTTCTGGCGCCGGAAACCAAGCTCCTTTTAAATTATAATCATTTAAAGTTGATAAATCGTCCCACTGACTAGTGCCAATAATTTGAAAATCTCTTTCCTCTTTATTTAGCCTTTTAACCGTTTCAATTGCTTTGGATAAGTTTTTGCCAGATTCTGGAATCATAATTATTTGTGCATAAGAGCGATCTGCTTCACTAATTGCCACAGGTTTTTTTGATTTATTTCTAATAAATCTTGGCGAAACAACGAATGCTTTAAGCGCATTTTCCGTAGCTTTATCAAGGCTATTAATATTATTTGGATCATAAAATTCTGAGGTAATTAAATTGCCATCGCGGCTTTTAACTATCTTTTTTAAAACTGTGTTAATCGTAATGCCATATTGATTTTGCGGCGCTATAATTACAAAGTTCATTTTCCCTTTTGACATTGAATAAGTAACGATTTTATCCATTTGTGTTTCTGGTAAAAATCCTGCTAAAAATACCCCGCCATCATCATCTAGCTTTCCTGCTAACTCTTGGTTATTAGAAGGAGAGATAACAATAATGCCATTTTTTTTCGCTTCACTTTCAATTAATTCAATTTTTTGACTAAAAACTGGGCCAATTACAATTTTAATTTTGCGATCAACTATTTCTTTAAAGGCTTTTTTGGTATCTTCTTCTGAGTCTTTGCTATCAATTAATATAAGGTCAATGTTATTATTTAAATCATTTTCAAATAATGACATAGTTGCGGCATTAAAAAGATGCCAACCTAACTCTTTATTTTTTCCAGAGAATGGTAAGAATAAAGCGACTTGAATTTTTTTCTTGTTAATTTTGGGAGTTTCCATTTCTTTCGAAACGAACTGATTATGTGTTGTAAGATCTAAATTAGAAGAGCCGTAAGTTGGCTTAGCGCTAGTAACCTTATTTTTAGAAACTGGTTTTTCTCTTATAGCTTCGCAATTTGTTAAAGTGAGAATGAAAATTGCTATAAGAATTTTTGTTAAGTTTTTGATCATAAAAATTTAAAGAGTTAAGCCAAGCTATTTAATGTGGCTCGAATGCAACTTCGAGTAAATAAAAAACCTATTTTTTAAAAAATATGCAAGATTTTTTTCCAAATATTAAAGAAATAAAATTAGAAAATGCACTTTATATTATCGCGACTCCAATTGGAAATTTGGGCGATATAACCTTGCGCGCCTTGGAAATATTAAGTCGCGTTGATATAATTATTTGCGAAGATACTCGAGTAAGTCAAAGACTTCTTGAAGCCTATAAAATAAAGGACAAAAAGCTAATAGTATATAACGATCATTCTGACGATAAAATGCGTCACAAAATTCTTGATTTTTTGGTTAAAGGTCAGTCGGTTGCTTTAATTTCAGATGCTGGAACGCCTTTAATTTCTGATCCTGGATATAAATTAGTTAATTTTTTACGAAATTGCGCTCAAAAAGTTATTCCAATTCCAGGAGTTTCTTCTATTACTGCGGCAATATCGGCTAGTGGAATTGCTTGTGATAATTTTTTATTTTTAGGATTTGCGCCAACTTCAAAAACACAAAAAACGAAATTACTAAAATCTTTGCCAAAAGATTTCACTTTTATATTTTTTGAATCAGCAAATCGTATTATTGAAACTCTAAATTTAATCGAAGAAAATCTGGGTAATCGTAAAGTTTGTATAGCTCGAGAGCTTACAAAAATGCATGAAGAAATTATTTTAGATGATGTAAAAAATATCATCGAATTTTTTGCTAAAAATTTAGATAAAATTCGCGGTGAGTTTGTGTTGGTGGTTGAGAAAATGAATAAAGGTGAAAAAACTTTCACTCAAAAAGAATTGATAAGCGATATTTACAAGGCTTTTAAACTTGGTTATAGCATAAAAGATTTGTCACAAAATTTATCAGAAATTTATTCAATTCACAAAAAAGAAATTTACAAATTAGCGATAGAAATTACGAAAAAATAAATGACCAAAAAACAAACCTATAAATTTGGAATTTTAGCCGAAAAAATTGCCTTATTATTTTTGATTCTAAAGGGTTATAAAATATTGGCTTGGAGATATAAAAGCATATTTGGCGAAGTTGATATTATTGCCAAAAAATCTAAAACGATTATTGCAATTGAAGTGAAGGCTAGAAAGCGTAAAGCTGTGATTGAAGAAATATTGCGTCCGACGCAAATTATGCGCGTCAAAAAATCTGCAGAATTTTTTTTAGTAAAAAATAAAAAATTTCGTAATCATAATTTGCGCTTTGATTTTATTGAGGTTGGAAGGTTTTTTATCTTCAAGCATCATAAGAATTTTTTTTAAAACTTTCTTGATTTTTTGGTACAAAATAAATAATATCTGAGCGTAAGCTATATAAATAAACACACCACAGTCAATAAACCATGCATAAACCCCTTCTCTTGCTCTCGCTTTTTCTAGCGAGTTCTTGCTCAATAATAAGCGATAATTTTTGCGGCAACTTTCCTGATGAACACTACTTCTTAGAGCGTTTTCCTGATAATAAAAAATCAATTATAATTTTTAAATTTTACAGCAAAAACCAAGTCGATGAACCTAGACTATGGTGCAAAGTTCAGGATGAGTCTTTTGTTGAGCAGACTATTACTAATTGCATTAGGATCAAAATCTCAAATCATAATAAAATTATGATGCTTGATCCTGGAATTTATGCTTTAAGTAATTATGGCGAAGATAAAAGCGGTAGGGAATATATTAAAATTCCGGTGAAAAAAATTATGATCGACAGAGTTCATCCAGTTTTTTTTGAAGCAAAATCATCGGAAATCACTTACATTGGCGCTCTAAGTCAGGAAGGTTCTTATGTTAAAATTGATGATGAGGCAAGTTCCATAAAAAAAGCTTTAAAAAAGCAAGATTATGAAATTTTGCAGGAAGGATTTGATAATAATCTGCAGGAAATTCAGTGGCTTGTAAAAGAATATAACTCATCTGCAAAAATATTAGTTACAAGGTTGATCAAAATTGATTACAAATCTAAAAAAAATTTTTTTGAAAATGGTCAAAAATATGTTTCAGATATTGTGCAAAAAAAAGGTCAAGATG
>CAMDMO010000112.1 GCA_945902255.1 Rickettsia typhi
AAATTTATTTTGCAAAAATTGCAAAACCGAGTTAAAATCAAAACACCAAGTTTCACGCAAATTTGCGTGGTGGTGATTTAAAAGAGTTTTGTTGGAAAAAAGTCTACTGATTTTTAGTGATGGTGGTCTAGGGATGGGGAGTAGTTCTATCAACAATGAAATTCTGCATCTCAAGTTTTATAATATTCCTAACTTCATCGATAAACTTTTGAGGATTATCTTTAAATCTATCCAAGCGTTCTGACTTTATCAAAATATCAAGAATCGACTGCCTTTTGAGATTAGTTTCGTTTTGAAGATAGCTTAAGATATCAGGAATTTCATAATCCTTTGCGTCATAGATAAAAGAGGAAGTGGCGCTTTCCTTGGCCTCAATGCCACCGCGAGAAATTTCTGCACTAGCTTTTGAATAGGTAAACTTGGTTTTGCCAACGATTAGATTTCTTTTAATCGCTTCAGCGCATTTATTGATTAGCTTTTCTGGGTCAAACTCAACTCTGTAAGTTGTTTTAAATTTAATTCTTTCCCACAAATCTTTAAAATCCTGACTTTCAAAAACAGCTTTATTCAGACGAACAAATCTTTTGTCGTCGTTATTTTTAATATTTAGTCCACCAGTTATTTTTCTTAAAACTGAAGATATTTGATTAAACTGCAACTCAAACTCCGTTGGAAGATCAACGCTATTTGACTTAATGACTTTTTTTAATTCATCAGTAACTTTACCTCTTTGATCAATATATTTTTTAGCTAATAAATGCTGATAAACTATTTCAGAATTTTTAGTTCCAAAAAATTTCTCCGATCCAGATTCGTCGCTATAAATAATATTGGCAAAGCTATGCACTTCCACTATATTAAAGCGAATTCCTTCTTCTAGCTCTATCTCTTTTTGCAAAGCCTCAACGAAAGATTCGTAAGACTCGTTAGCCATCACAGTTAAAATATTAACATCAAAACCATGAACTCTTTCACCATTTTGATTAACACAAATTCTTAAACCTCGCCCAATTTCTTGCCTTTTTTTAATAACAGATTGAGTTTCGTTTAAGGTGCAAATCTGGAAAACATTTGGATTATCCCAACCTTCTTTCAATGCAGAGTGCGAGAAGATAAATTTTAGCTTTGAGTCAAAGCTCAAAAGCTTCTCTTTGTCCTTCATGATTAGGCTGTAAATATCTTCATCTGCTTTTGTTGACCCGCTGGTATCTTTAGCTCTTCCTTTATCTTGAGAAAAATATCCGTCATGCACAACTTCCGGTAAAGATGAAATATCAACCTCTTTAAACAGAGTGTGGTATTTCGGCTTCTTAATCGCCTTAGCATATTCTTCTTCAAAAATAGTCGCATACTTACCTTTCACAACCAAGCCTTGTTGATCATAGCTGCGATAGTTTGAAACTTTATCAATAAAGAAGAGGCTCAAAACCTTAATTCCCATTGGGTTCAGCTTCAGCTCTTTATCTAAATGCTCTTCAATAGTTTTTCTAATTTGAAGTCGCTTGAACTCATCTTGCCCAGCATCACCAATTGCAGCGTTCAGTCTTATTACCTCTGACTTGCTGGTGAAATCGATATATTCATTTCCCTCTTCGCAGTAGATATCATTAATAAAATAACCATCGTAAATCGATCTTCCGCCGGAAATTGTTAAAAGATCGTCTCCTTGCTTCACCCATTTAACATCTCGTTTAACTTGGTTTTTCTGCTGAATATCTAGCTCTATTTTTGCTCTGTGTCCGTTTTTATTATCAACTGCCAAAAGCTTAATATAAGCCTTGTTATGACCATCTAAAACATCAATTGAAGCAACCTCAATTTGTTTAACTAACTTTTGATCATAAGCATCAATTGAGTCCAACTTATAAAGCATAGCATGTTTCTCAACATGGGTTGCCGAATAACGAAAAGTACAAAGTGGATTTAATGAAGCAATTGCCTCAGAAGATTTTGTTGTTGTATCAACACTTTGAGGCTCATCAATTATAACAATTGGATTAGTTGATTTAATAAAATCAATCGGCACTCCCTGCACCTTATCATTCCAACGGTGAATGATATTAGCGGTTTGCTCTTTTGCCTGATCTACAAAACTTTTTTTGAAGGCATCAATATTTATGACCATAATTTGTAGATAGTCATTTGAGGCAAAGCTTCTTACTTGCTCAGGCTTTCCTGAATCATAAACGAAATAATCAAAGGGCAAATTATCATAAAGCTCTTTAAAATGACCTTCCATCATTTGTAGAGATTTTAAAACACCTTCCTTGATCGCAATACTTGGTACAACTATGATAAACTTGGTAAAGCCATAAAGTTTATTCATCTCAAAAATTGAACGCAGATAAACATAAGTTTTTCCGGTTCCTGTCTCCATCTCAATTGTAAGATTGCGACCATTCAATTTTTCTGATTGTTTGATGCCATTCTTCAACTGAATATTTCTTATATTTTCCAAAATCTCTTCATCAAGAAGCTTCAAGCGATTACCATAACCTTTATCGGTTTGGTTTGATGTCATAATTTCATCAAGCCCACCAACTGGTTTAAATGATGGCATTGAAAAGACAGTTTTGTTTAATTCTTGCCCCTCAAAAACTCCACAAGCTGCTTCCCATGCCCTTTTCTGGTGCGCTTGCGATGGATCAAATTTTATTTTCATTTACATCCTCCAGCAAAAATACCGATTGAGCTAATTACACTCGAGGCCACAGCTATCCAGATTGCTATTATAGCCATTCTTGAGGAAGATCGAGAATTCTTTTCACTAACAGCAAGACTTAATAACATATTACATTCATTAGCCGATATTGATGTGCATTGAATTTTCTCAACTCTGTATTCTCTTAACTCTTTGATAAAGCTTTCCAAACCTTTGTTATCTAGAGTAGCAATATCAGTTTTAAGAATGTCTTCGTAACTTCTGTAAGTTTTTGTCATTTCATTTTCCTATAAACTTTTAACATCTTCAATACCAGCTCGCTTCAAAATTTGAAGAGTGTTGGTTTTGACAACATCGTCTTTGAAGCCACTATCTTTGAAAACTACTCGGGTAACTTCTGGCTTGAGTTGTTCTTTTAGCTCAATAATTCCTGTCACAACTTCAGAAGAAATATCGTTTTCTAAACAAACAATCAAAGCTCCCAAACCAACTGAATAAACGGTTTTTCCAGCAATATTTTTGGCTTCAATTGGCGCGGTTAAATCAAGGCCATATTTAAGCAGAAGCTCGTATAAAATATCTTCTTTTGAGCGGTCTTGTTTGATGTAATCAACGGCGTTGAACAAGTCTTCTTTCAGGCTGTCAAAACCAACTTCCCAAGTTTTGATATTTGAGCTATCAAGTTTGAAAACTTTAAAACCTAAATCTCCTTTGAATTGAGGATTTTCTTCTTTAATTTTTTTGGCGGCGCGTCGGATGCGCTCTTTAGCAATTTCCGCAATATTTTTATAACCTGCTTTAAAGGCTTCAGATTTTTCGTCAGTTAATTCTGGAAGCTGCACAGAAATATGACGACGAACAAAATCATCTTCTGAATTAAGCTGCATAACTGCATGAGCAGTGGTTCCGGATCCAGAAAAAAAATCTAGCACAATATCATCTGCCTTAGCGACAAAAGAAAGTAAGTATTTAATGAGATCGACTGGCTTAGGGAAATCAAATGGCTTTACTCCAAGCAAAACTTCTAACTCTGCAGCGCCTGATTTAGTTGGAATCTCAATCTTATCCAAAACAGTTTTTGGATGTACAGTTCCACGCTCTTTTTCATACCAAAGAATTCCCTCGGAATTAAAATAAAAACGAATTATTTTTTGTCCCTTGGTATCAAAAGTTTCTTCTCCTCTTAGTCAACTTTCTACTTGATCCTTCATTGCCCACCCCGCTTCAATCACTACTGACGCATCAAGTTTACCATTTCTAAAAACCATTTTACCCTTTATGTACTGCTTTTCAGATCCGCCTACCTCGCCTTCAAATTGAGTATCTTTGCCCTCAAACTCCACTCCAGCCGGAAAAACAATTTCACTCGCAGGATTTGCTTTTGATATTTTTTTTAAAGCACCGTGCGCAATTACAGAATTGTCACCATAATCACTGAGGGAAAAGAATGGCAAACTACGCTTTTGTTTAGCATAGCATAAAATATATTCATGCGAGTTTGCCAAGTGTCCCGCAGTTGTTCCAGACCTCTGCCAAATCAAAGCCGATGGCGATTTTGTCAAAGAATTTTCCTCACCAAATATTTCGTCACATATTTTTCTAAGATTAGCAACCTCAGCATCATCGATAGAAATAAAAATGACCCCATCATCACGCAATAAGTTTCTAGCCAACTTTAACCTTGGGTACATCATATTTAACCAGTTAGTATGATAACGACCATCAGAATCTGAATTCGTTCCCATCTTCTTTCCTTTTAAATCCAGCTGACCAGTTAGTTTCAAATAATTTTTAATTCCGTCCCTATAGTCATCCTTGTAAAAGTTCACCAATTCGGTTCGATTTAAAAATTTCTAAATTACAAATTTCTCAACCAAATTAACTGGCATTTTATTATTAATACCTTGATGAAGACGATGTTCGTTATAATAGATGTTATACCCAAGAATATGATGCT
>CAMDMO010000113.1 GCA_945902255.1 Rickettsia typhi
ACCCACCTTCTTAAGTTATTATTCACCTTCTTAAGTTGTCACCCCGTCGAATGACGGGGTCCATCTAGTCACAAATTCTTGATTTAATTTAAAATCGAAATCTTGACGAAATAGACCCCGTCATTCGACGGGGTGACAACTTAAGGAGGTGGTGACAACTTAAGAAGGTGAATAATAACTTAAGAAGGTGGGTGACAACTTAAGAAGGTGAATAATAACTTAAGAAGGTGAATAATAACTTAATAAGGTGAATAACGACTTAAGAAAATGGAAAAATCCTTCTATAATCACTTACACTCCCTCATAACAATCTCAATCCTACCTTCCCAAAATTCCTGAATAACCACATTCGGATGGTAATCTTTTATTCTTTCATAATCAAGATTGCAAGGATGCTCATTAGCATAATAACTTTTAGAAAAATGCTCTGCAACATAAGAAAATAAATCTCCAAAATAAGAATCCTTATAAGCAAAAAGCACTGGCAAATTTTGATTATCGCTAGCAAAAGCTACTGGATTATGAAATTCTTTTTTCTCCGCTTCAGAAGATGAAATTCCATGATGTGAAATTTTAAATTTCGGCACTAAATCATAATTAAGATTTTTTACATTAAGATTCATAACTCTAGAAATATCGCCATCAACATATCCATCAGACTTTTTAATAAAATCTTGTCTTAAATGCGGTTTAAATTTTATATTTTGTTTTGATAATTCATTCATCATGGCAACATAGGCGTAATGAGCTCCAACCTTATTCCAATGAGTGTCAACTTGATGATAAATAATTTCACTTTCTTTGGCTTTCTTCAAAAGAGGCCTTAAATCAAGCACTGGAAAATCTGGATATTTTTTCTTTAAAGCCCCAACAAATTGATCTACTCTGTGAGTTCCATCTGCACTTGGCTTTAAATAATTTGGTAAAAATTCTGGATAGATCGTAGATTTATCTGCAGCAATTACCAACAAATAACTAATATTTTTTTTCTTCATTTCTTGCCAGTTTTTTGCAAAAACTTCTACTCCGCGATCAACCATTTCATCTTCCATTCTTGCTCTTCCAAGCATGTCTAGCAACACTCCGGCATTATCAAAATAATACCAACCATCTTTTCCCACAACAACCCTTGCGTCAATCACTTCATTAAAAATTTTATCCATCATTTTAGTATTAAGAGAAATCAAAGTTCTTCTAGTGCCAAAATTATCATTAAAAAATGCTTCAAATTTTTTTGGATATAATCTCAACTCTTCCGCTGTTTTAGGTGCTTCAGGGCCTTTAACTGGCAATCTATTTTCAAATAAATCTTTAACTGGAGAAAAATTAAAAATTGAATCAAGAGTTGGAATTGCTAACACAAAAATGAAAGCAAATATTAAAAATAGGTTTGTTTTTTTTCTAAAATTCATTTTTAAAATTGAAAATAAATGAATGGATTATGAGTGGAAGCAGAGAGCCTTACAATCGCTAAAATCATAGTTGCAAGCAAAAATAAATCAGTAACAGTTATAAAAATTTTATTTTTACGAATTAGTTTTAGAGATAAATTTTTTACTAAAGGAGAAAGCCCAATCAGCGCTAAAATAAAACTCATTCTTACAAAATGTGATTCTGTTAAGCGAAAAATTTCTCGTGAAATTGCCTCAGTTTCTTTGTGACTAAACATTGTCTTTAGAAAGCCGAGAGCATGCGCTAAATCAGGGCTGCGGAAAAATACCCAACCAATCATTACAATAAAAATTGCGTAAAAATGTTGGATAAATTTTGGTAAATAATTTAGAAAATTTTCACCAAATTTAATTCTTTCAAATACTAAAAAAAATCCGTGAAACATGCCCCAGATTACAAAATTCCAACTTGCGCCATGCCACAATCCGCAAAGAAAAAATACTAAAACTAAATTAAAATATTGACGATTAACTGAGCAGCGATTTCCGCCTAAAGGAATATAAACATAGTCACGAAACCAAGCGGAGAGTGAAATATGCCATCTGCGCCAAAATTCTTTAATTGATCTTGAGATGTAGGGATAGTTAAAGTTTTCTGGAAATTTAAAGCCAAAAATGCGAGCTAATCCAACTGCCATGTCAGAATATCCAGAGAAATCGAAATAAATTTGTAAAGTGTAACAAACAATTCCAACCCAAGCCAGAGTTGTGTTTATCTCACTTAATGGTGAAGAAAAAATAGCATCCGCCATCTCTCCCAAAGGATTTGCAATAATTATTTTTTTACCAAAACCAATGATGAAACGACGAATTCCATAAGATATAAAAAATAAATTTTCACGACGATTATTTAAATATTTTTCAATAAAATTATAGCGAACAATTGGCCCTGCAACCAGTTGTGGGAAGAAAGAAATATAAAGCGCTAATTGGGAAAAACTTTTTTGCGCATTGCATTTTTTGCGATAAATATCAACCAGATAAGAAATGGCGTGAAAGGTAAAAAATGAAATTCCAATTGGCAGATGAACTTTTTTTAACTCAATTTTATAAGAAGAAAAAGTGGAAATTATTTCGTTTAAATTTGCGACGATAAAATTTGCATATTTGAAATATCCTAAAAGTAGCAAATTAAAAACAATGGCAAAAAACATTACAAAACCACGCGCTGACTTGTTTTGCGACTTTTCAATTTTAATACCAAAAAAATAATTGGCGGCAATTGAGATAAAAAGCAAAATAATATATTGCGCCTCACCCCAAGCATAAAAAAAGAAACTCGCAACTAGAAGTAATGCGTTTTTATATTTGATTGCCGCGGGCGTTTTCGGCAATAAAAAATATAGCGCCATTATTAGCGGCAAGAATGCAAATAGAAAAATATTTGAACTGAAAACCATTATATTTTATTAAAATTTTAAAAAGGGGTCTGACCCCTTTTTCTTTAAAGAGACTGTTGCGTAAATCAAGTTTTTCTAAGAAGTTTTTGTGATTATGATTTTTTTCGAAGGTAAGCGTACTTAGTCGTACGTGCGTTTGAAAAAAATCAGAATTGCGAAAAATTCGACGAAAAAGTTGATTTACGCAATAGTCTCTTAAAGGGGTCTGACCCCTTTTTCTTTCTCCCATTTAGAAATCGCAACTACCGCCGTTGCATTACCAATCAAATTGGTAATTGCGCGCGCTTCTGACATAAAGCGATCAATTCCTAGAATTAAAACCAATCCTGCCACCGGCACAGAATCTAAAACAGATAGTGTTGCAGCTAAAGTTATAAAACCACTGCCCGTAACACCAGCGGCACCTTTAGAAGTAAATAATAAAACCAACATTACAGTTAAAATTTGCGCCATCGACAAATCAATATTCATCGCTTGTGCAATAAACATAATTGCCATGGTAAAATAAATGCAGGTACCATCTAAATTAAAAGAATATCCAGTTGGAATAACCAAACCAACAATTGATTTTGGATAGCCAGATAATTGCATTTTTTTCATCAAATTTGGTAAAGAAACTTCTGATGATGAAGTTGCTAATGTTAAAAAAATCTCTTCTTTAATATGATATAAAAGCTTGAAAATGCTAGTTTTGCATAATTTTAGAACCAATCCCAAAACTAAAATCACGAATAAAAAACAAGTCACATAAAAACAAATCATTAATTTTGCGAGTGGCAATAGCGAAGAAAATCCATATTTTCCAATCGTGTAAGACATTGCGCCAAAAGCTCCTACTGGCGCTAATTTCATGATCATTGTAAGAATTTTAAGAGTAATTTCTGATAATTCTTCAATGCCTTGAATTATAGATGGAACCCGCTCTTTCATTGAAGAAATTGCAAAACCAAAAAGAATCGCAATTAATAAAACCGGCAAAATTTCGCCTTTTGTAAAAGCTTCAAAAATTGTTTGCGGAATTATGTTTAATAAAAAATCAGTAAAATTTGATTGCGGTTTTGCGAAATTAGAAATTGCAGAAGAATCTAGGCTTGCCACATCAATATTCATACCACTTCCGGGTTTTACTAAAATTGCTACAAAAAGCCCAATTATTAAGGCGATAGTGGTTAATATTTCAAAATAAATTAAGGTTTTTACACCAACTCTGCCAACTTTTTTTAAGTCAGATCCACCAATAATTCCACCAACAATTGTGCAGAAAATAATTGGCAAAACGCACATTTTTACAAGCTTGATAAAGCCTTCACCAAGCGGCTTCATCTTCTGCGCCAACTCTGGAAAAAACGCAGCAAATATTATTGCAATAATGATTGCGATTAATACTTGAATGTAATTTGAAGATTTTGACATTTTTTTAAATTAAACTTCTAATTACGCCCGTTACCTCTTTCACACAATAAGGGCTTTTATATTATTACTTACTCTAATCTTCAACTTCAGTTATAGCTTACCCCAGTTGCAGCCGTCACCCTAACTAAGCTGTAACCCTAACCATATCTGTAACCCTAATTATAGCTGTCACCCTAGCTATTAGCTGTCACTCTAACTATATCTGTAACCCTAATTATAGCTGTCACCCTAGTTATTAGCTGTCACCCCGTCGCATGACGGGGTCCATCTAG
>CAMDMO010000114.1 GCA_945902255.1 Rickettsia typhi
TAAGAATTCTTGGCTAGATGGACCCCGTCATTCGACGGGGTGACAACTCAAGAAGAGGAGCAACTCAAGAAGAGGAACAACTTAAGAATGATAACAACTTAAGAATGGTAACGACTCAAGAAGAGGAGCAACTCAAGAATGATAACAACTCAAGAATGATAACAACTCAAGCCCATCGAAGGATGATTTTTGGGCGTGGAATTTTAGATGCTATCAAAAAATCTATATACTTTATAAAGGCTAAGCGGTAGAAAATAAATCCCGTCTTTATGACCAACGTTTTGCAGGCGTTGTTTTCTAATGAGACCGTCACAAAATTGTCTTTTTCGGTAATTTTGTGACAGTCTCCTAATTAACTATGGTATTTCAAATGTCCAAAGACGCGAGTGTTTCTGCTATTTTTGATATAGTCAAAAATAACAATATTAAATTTATTGATTTTCGTTTTACAGATTACGGTGGAAAGTGGATGCATATCAGTCATTGTGCAGATGCGGTGGGTGAAGAAGAATTAACCAAAGGAATTTCTTTTGATGGATCTTCAGTTGCGGGTTGGAAAGAAATTAATGAGTCGGACATGATTCTTTTGCCTCAATTAAACAGTTCTTTTATCGATCCCTTTACAACAATTCCAACTCTAGTTTTAACTTGCGATGTTATTGAACCATCAACTAACAAGTCTTATGATCGCGATCCAAGAAATACTGCAAAAAAAGCTGAAGAATATTTAAAAACAAGTGGAGTGGGCGATGTTGCTTATTTTGGGCCAGAGCCAGAATTTTTTGTTTTTGACGATGTTCGTTTTGAAAATAAATCTTACGCTAGTTTTTATAAAATTGATTCTCAAGAATTGCCTCATAACTCAGCTAGTGAAGTTAGTGGTGGAAATTTAGCGCGTCGTTCAGCAATTAAGGGTGGATATTTTGATTCAATTCCGCTTGATAGTGGGCAAGATTTAAGATCAGAAATGGTTGAAACTATGCGCCAAGTTAATCTATCGCCACTGCTTCATCATCACGAAGTTGCAAGTGCGCAATTTGAAATTGGTTTTAAATATAGCACTTTGATGGATACCGCAGATAATGTGCAAAAATTTAAATATGTAATCCATAATGTTGCGCAAGCTTATGGCAAAACAGCGACCTTTATGCCAAAACCAATTTTTGGTGATAATGGCTCGGGAATGCATGTGCATCAATCGATCTGGAGAGACGGTAAGAATTTATTTATCGGAAAAGATCATGCCAATCTTTCTGAATTGGCTTTATTTTATATTGGTGGAATAATTAAGCATGCCAGAGCAATTAATGCTTTTGCAAATCCTACTACAAATAGTTACAAGCGCTTAGTTCCGGGTTATGAAGCTCCGGTATTGCTAGCTTATTCGGCAAAAAACCGTTCGGCTTCTATTCGAATTCCACATGTTACAAATGAAAAAGCTCGTCGTATTGAGGCGCGTTTTCCTGATCCATCTGCAAATCCTTATCTAACTTTTGCAGCACTTTTAATGGCGGGACTTGACGGAATAAAAAATAAAATCCATCCTGGAGAGCCAAAGAATCAAGATCTTTATCACTTAGCGGAAAAAGATTTGAAAAAAATTCCAACTGTCGCTCGCAATCTTCGCGATGCTTTAGCGGCGCTGGATAAGGATAGAGAATTTTTGCTCGCTGGTGAAGTCTTTACCAATGAACAAATAGATGCTTATATTAAACTAAAAACTGCAGAAGTTGATAGATATGAGCAAATGCCTCATCCAATTGAGTTTGAAATGTATTATAATAATTAATAACCTAAGCGGCTTCAATCACTAGTTGAAGCTGCTAATTAATCCAGATAGATTGAAACTTGGTATAAAATAAAAAGTTTCATCTATCTGGAATATTACACCACAAAAAAACTATGGTAGCAAAAGTAAAAACTTTTTCCTTTTTAGGAATTGATGTAATTCCCGTTGATGTTCAGGTAAAAATTACCTCCGGCATGGCAAAATTTCTTATCGTTGGCTTAGCTGATAAAGCGGTTGGCGAATCAAAAGAAAGAGTGCAAGCCGCAATCTCTTCCACTGGTCTTGCTTGGCCTTATGAAAAAATCACCGTTAATTTAGCTCCAGCTGATCTGCAAAAAGAAGGTAGCCATTTTGATCTGGCAATTGCGCTGGGAATTATGGTAGAAATTGGCGTTTTGGATCAAAAAACTTTAGATAATTTTTTTATTTTAGGTGAATTATCGCTTGATGGATCAATCGCTGGAGTTAGCGGTATAATTTCAGCGGCAATTGGTGCTAATCAACGCGGTTGTGGAATTATTTGTCCACTAGATAATGGAAGGGAAGCCGCTTGGGCGGGCGATCTAGATATTATCGCTGCACCAAATTTAATCTCTCTAATAAATCATCTAAAAGGTGAGCAAATTTTACCTCGCCCGCAAACAAGTAAGATTTCTGTTACAAAAAACTATCCAAATTTATCTGATGTCAAAGGTCAAGAAAGCGCCAAAAGAGCATTGGAAATTGCGGCTGCTGGTGGACATAATTTATTGATGGTTGGACCTCCGGGAACTGGTAAATCAATGCTTTCTTCAAGATTACCAGGAATTTTGCCACCGCTAGAATTGATGGAAATTCTTGAGGTTAATATGATTCATAGCGTTAGCGGTAAAATTCTTGATGGTCAGTTAATCACTAATCGACCATATCGCGAAGTGCATCATTCTTGCTCAATGCCAGCAATGGTTGGAGGTGGTGCAAAGGCGCGTCCCGGAGAAATTTCTTTAGCGCATAATGGTGTGGTTTTTTTAGATGAATTAGCAGAATTTCCACGACAAGTTTTAGATTCGCTAAGGCAATCACTTGAAACTGGCTCAGTGAGCATTGCGCGCGCTAATTCTCACATAACTTATCCAGCGAATTTTCAATTAATTTCGGCGATGAATCCTTGTCGCTGCGGTTATTTGGGCGATGCGACTCGTGAATGTAAAAAAGCTCCAATTTGCGGCGAAGAATATAAAAGTAAAATTTCTGGTCCGCTTTTAGATCGAATTGATATTACAATTACCGTGCCGCAAGTTGATATTTTTGCAATTAATAAAAGTGAAGGAGAAAACTCTGAAACAGTGGCTTTGCGAGTTTTAAAAGCGCGAAATATTCAAAAAGATCGTTACGAAAAAGAAGTGGAAATGCAAAATTTGCCGAAAATTAACGCTAAAATTAGTGGAAAAATACTAGAAAAATATTGCGAACTTGATTTAGATGGGCAGAAAATTTTGCAAAAATCAGTTGAAAAAATGCAAAGTTCAATGCGCGGAATTACCAGAATTCTTCGAGTTGCGCGCACTATCGCCGATTTAGAAGAAAGTGAAAAAATTCAACATAATCACTTATTTGAGGCAATAGGATATCGTAGAAAAATCTAGAAAATAAAAGGGGTCAGACCCCTTTTTCAAAAAAGGGGTCTGACCCCTTTTGTAATAACAAACTTTAAAATGATTATCAGAAAAGCAGTAAAATCAGATTCAAAAGAGATATTAAAATTAAGCAAAAAAGCCTCTAAAACTCCCAACGGCATTGCTCGTGTGGCAAAAGAAATTAATCAAAAAGATATCAATCAAATTATTGAAAATTCGCTTAAAAAAGGTTTAATTTTTGTGATGGAAAATCCAAAAAATCCTAAAGAATTAATTGCCGAAATTCACTGCTACAGGTTTGATCCAGCTTGTTTTAAACACACTCTTGCTAACCTAACTTTAGTGGTTGATCCAAAATTTCATGGACAAGGTTTAGGTAAAAAAATTTTCTCCTATTTGTTAGAAGAAATTAAATCTAGTCATCAAGATATTTACAGAATAGAGCTAACCTGTCGTCAAAATAATCCGCGCGCAATAAAGCTTTATCAGTCTTTGGGCTTTAAAATTGAAGGAATTTTGGAAAAAAGAATTTTAGATTTTGATGGAAATTTAAGTGATGATACGATGATGGCGTGGATTAATCCTTGTTACTTATCCCAAACTGGCGTTTATAACTAAGAATCCAAAATCACACTTCGACAGTCTCATAATTTTAACATTTCTTCTGCCGCAATTTTTCTGAATTTTTCAATATCATTTAAATGAGGGGCGTGACCACAATTTTTAAAAACTTCTAAGCGAAAATTTTTAATTCTTTGGGCGAAATAATCGGCTTGACTCGCGTGAACTATCATATCGCCAGCTCCTTGAAAGAAAAGAGTTCGAGGCATGTTGGAAAAATTTACATCAAAACAAGAAAATGCACTTAATTCTTCCAGCCAAAATTTTAACTCTTTGAAATTTTCATCACTTACATCAAGGGTTTTGGCAATTTGTGAAGCGTTTCGATCATTCATCGAGGTTAAAATTGAAAATTGTCTCAAAGTTTTATCTGGCTTAGAAATAAAATTTTCGTAAAATTTCTGAAAATTATCCACTGACATTCCAGCGTAAATACGACGATCTTTTATCATTTGAAATGGCGGAGCGATGAGAATTAAAAGTTTTGGATTTAGAATCTT
>CAMDMO010000115.1 GCA_945902255.1 Rickettsia typhi
TAAGCTGTAAAAATTAATTAAACTATCAGCTTCAGAAGCGCTATCTATGGCATTGAAGATGATTGTTTGATCAATTAAAATTCCAAATTTATTATAAACAAAAGCAAAAATTGTTGATAATAAAAATAAAATAAAAACAGCGCTTCTAAAAATTATTTTATTAAAGCTGCATAAGAAAAAAAATGTAAATAATGCAAAAAGGTTAAAACCGATTTCAAGAAAGAATTTATAATATTCAAAAAAATTAGATCTTGTTTCAATGAGCTGAGTAAGGCGGCTATATAAGCAAAAAAAATTATGAATTAGCATTATAGCTAAGCTTGGCAATAGAGCAATTTTCGCTTGATGTAATTGAATTTTTTTTAAAAAACCTATCATTTTTTGGAAGTTTCCTGAGCTTTATTTAATAAATTTTTTAAATTTTGTACTGATTGAGAAATGTCATCTCTAACATGCGAAAAGGCCTGATCAATTTCTTCTTTAGAAATTTTAGCATTTTCTTGATTTTCTTCTAAGGCTTTAGGTTCAAGCTCTTCATTGTTTTTGCTCATAGTAAATTCTCTAATTTATTTATTATTGTAAAGGCTGAAGAAATTTTATTTTCAGGATTTGATGTATCGCAAATAAATAAAAGGCGATGTTGGGCGTGAATTTTAATTTTATTTTTACTAGAAAAAACCATCGCTAAAAGTTGGTCAGGATTTTTAAATTTATTATCTTTGAAGTTGATTATTATTCCATCAGAAGTTGCTTCAAGTCTTTCGATTCCAACTTTCTTACAAGCCCATTTTAACTTGGCAACTTCGGTTAAATTTAAAATTTCAGATGGAATTTTGCCAAAACGATCAGCTATTTCAAGCTTCATTTGATTTTGCTCTTCTTCGTTATGAATATTTGCAATTCTTTTGTAAAAATTCATTCTAAGCGATAAATCTGACATATAGCTTTCTGGAATTAATAATGAAATTCCAAGCTTTATTGTAACGCTAAAATCAAGTTCAGCGGTGTTTTCATCAATAGTTTGGTTTTTTAATCCAGAAATTGTTTCAAGTAAAAGCTGTTGGTAAAGCTCAACTCCAGTTTCTCTTATGTGTCCAGATTGTTCATCGCCTAAAATATTTCCACTGCCACGAATATCCATGTCATGACTTGCGATAGTAAATCCAACTCCAAGAGAGTCGATATTTTGCATTACCTCTAATTTTTTTTGCGCATCAGCGGATACTTTCTTGCGATGATCTAGCATGAAATAAGCATAAGCTCGAACCTTGCTTCTTCCAACTCTTCCTCGTAATTGATATAGCTGAGATAATCCAAACATCTCAGATTTATAGATAATAATTGTATTTGCCTCAGGAATATCAATGCCAGATTCAATGATAGTGGTTGAAAGCAATAGATCAATTTTGCCATCAACAAAATCATTCATAATTTTATCAAGCTCAGTTGGTGTCATTCTTCCGTGAGCATGAGTAATTTTTATTTCAGGAAGTAAAATTTTTAAACGCGCTTCCATTTCTTCAATATCACGAATTCTTGGCACCACAAAAAACACTCTGCCACTACGATTATATTCTCGAATCACTGCTTCACGCACAATTACTGAATCATAAGGCATAACAAAATTACGCACTGCCAAACGATCAATTGGCGCAGTTGCAATAAGACTTAAATCTTTTACTCCCGTAAGAGACATTTGTAGCGTGCGAGGAATTGGTGTAGCAGAAAGTGTTAAAATATGAACTTCATTTCTTAACTCTTTTAATCTTTCTTTTTGAGCTACGCCAAAATGCTGTTCTTCGTCAATAATTACTAAAGCAAGATTTTTAAATTTAATATTTTTTTGCAAAAGAGCGTGCGTTCCAATTACAATATTTATTTCGCCAGATTCTAATTGAGCCTTCACTTTCTTGGTTTCAGCGCTTCCGACTAATCTTGATAATTGCGCAATTTTAATTCCGCTATTTTCAAATCTTTTGGTAAAATTTTTATAATGTTGACGAGTAAGAAGGGTAGTTGGCGCAATAATTGCAACTTGCATTTTATTGTGACGAGATTCATCGCTAACTACAATTGCTGATGCCCTAAGCGCAACTTCAGTTTTTCCGAAGCCGACATCGCCGCAAATTAAGCGATCCATCGGACTTCCTTTACGCAAATCTTCTTCTACTTCTTCAATTGCCTTGATTTGATCTTGAGTTTCAACGAAGGCAAAACGCGCTTTAAACTCATCGTAAAAATGTTGTTCGGCAATTATGATTGGTGCTTTTTTTACATGCCTTGCAGCAGCAATTTTTAACAATTCTTCAGCTGCAACTTTAATTTTTTTACGAACTTTTTCTTTACGATTTTTCCAAGCGCCAGCCCCTAAGCGATCAAGCTGAATTAGTGGGTTATCAGCGCCATAGCGAGTTATTAAATTTATATCATCAACAGGCACGAATAAAGTATCGCCAGCGCCGTATAAAATTTTCACCATGTCGGTTTTAACATTAGCTGCGCTAATGGTGTGAATGCCGTCAAATTTTCCAATACCGTGATCACGATGAACCACTAATTCACCAAGATTTATACTTAAACCTTCTTCTAAAATTCTTTGTGAAGCGGCTTTGTTGCTGCTTCTTTTGCGAATTACTTTTTCACCCAATAAGTCTTGTTCGGAAGTAAAAATTAAGTCAGAAGTTGTAAATCCATGTTCAAGAGGAAAATTAATTAACCCAATATAATTTTTTGGCAGATTAAAAACTTGTTCGAATTTATCTATTGCAACGCTTGGAATTTCATAGTCGTGCAGAATTCGATTAATTTGGCTGCGAGAGACATCGGAAGAGCAGGCAATGATGGTTTTATGTTTATTTTTATCAGATAAGAAATCTTTAAAAAGTTGAAAAGCGGTTTGAGGATTTTGTTTGTTAGTTTTGCTGGCTAGCGCAAAATCGGGGGTTTGCTTAATTTCAAGATCAAAAATTCTTTGATTTAAATTTGTGGTTTCAAAATTATTGAAAGAGATTTTTATATTTTGTGAAATTTTTTCTATAAAAGCAGATTCGCTTAAATAAAGAGCTTCTGGCTTAATTGGGTGATAAATTAAAGTTTGGGAATTGCGATTTATTTTTTTATCATCAATTCGTGTTTGGTAATATTCTTCAATTAACTCGCAACGAAATTTTGTTGAAGCGATAATTTTTTGATTTAATAAAATTACTGGCGAAGAGAAATAATCAAAAAAACTTACTAAATTTTCATTATAGAAAAATGGCAGCCAATGCTCCATTCCATGATAACTGCGGCCCTCAGAAACAGCTCCGTAAAGTTGATCATCAATTGAGGCGCCAAAATTCTCGCGATATTTTTGGCGAAAATTTGCAATAGTTTTATCGTTTAAAACCACTTCACTAGCTGGTAAAATTTCAATTTCTTTGAGCGATTCTTGAGTAATTTGGCTTAAAGGATCAAAGGCTTTAATTGATTCAATTTCATCGCCAAAAAAATCAATACGATAGCCAATTAAATCGGCAGCTTTTTCTGTAACAAAATCAACAATACCGCCGCGTACTGCAAATTCGCCAGCTGAGTTTGCCGAGCTTGATCTGCTATAGCCGCTAATTACTAAAAAATTACAAATTTCGTCAATAGTAATTTTTGATTTTGCTTTAACTTTTAGACCGTAATTTTTTAATTCTGATGGGGATAGAGTTTTTTGTAAAACCGAATTTACACTAGTTATGATTAGAAATTTTCTTGCTGAATTATCGCTTAAATTTTGGTTGGCAATTTTATAAAGGCATTTGATGCGAAGGCTTGAAATTAAAGCTTTTGGTGAGGCTCTGTCGTAAGGTAGACAATCCCACGCGGGGAATTGTAAAATTTCAAATTTTTCTTCAATATCTGCTTTAAAAAAACGAAGTTGCGCTGCAAAATTTTCCATCTCTGCATCGTTTTCGGTGATAATGATAATATTTTTATTGTGGAAATTTTCTATAACTTTGCTTGCAACAAAGCTTTGAGCATCGTCGCACAAACGCACAATTTCACTGCTTTGAGATATGTTTTTTAATTGTATTTTGTAATCCATTTATTCTTTTAAGTTTTTGCTTTGTCTTTTAAGTTATCATTTTCTTTCAACTTGTTTCTCTCTTTCCAACTTGCTTCTCTCCTTCAAGTTGATTCTCTCCTTCAAGTTGATTCTCTCCTTCAAACTGTCTCTCTCCTTTAAGTTTTCATTCTTTTTTAACTTGTTATTCCTTCTCAACTTGTCACCCCGTCGAATGACGGGGTCTATTTCGTCAAGATTTCTTATTTTAAGTAAAAAGTTATAGCTCTCTTTTAAGCTAGCATTTTCTTTTAAGTTATCATTTTCTTTCAATCTGTCTCTCTCCTTTAAGCTTTCATTCCTTCTCAACTTGTCACCCCGTCGAATGACGGGGTCTATCTAGCAACAACCTCTTACTTAAAATAAGAAATCTTGACGAAATAGACCCCGTCATTCGACGGGGTGACA
>CAMDMO010000116.1 GCA_945902255.1 Rickettsia typhi
AGTTAATTCAACTCCCTTTGGTCTTCCCGTGCTTCCTGAGGTATAAATTATTGTTGCTAAATCTTCTGGATGATTATTTTTAAGCAAAGATTCAAGGTCGTATTTTTTTTCCAAAACAGCCTTTTCGCCCAACAAAATCAAATCTTCAAACTCTATCGAATTTTCTTTTTTAAAACCGTAAGTAATAATTTTTAAATTAAGATTTTGATTTTTTATTGTTTCAAAAAAATCAACATCATCGATAAAAATATATTTTACATCGGCGTCAGAAATTTCATAAAATAAATTTTCTTTTGAAATGTTATGAAAAATCGGAACAGTAGTTGCGCCAGCTAAAATAGAGCCTAAATCAGCAATTAACCAAATTGGATTTTGGTAAGAAAAAATTGCAATAGTTTGATTTTTTATCAAACCAAATTCTTTTAATCCGCAAGCAAAATGAAAAGATTTTTCTAAAAATTCTTTATTAGAAAAACTTTTCCACTCACCTTCTTTTTTAAAATTTAAAGCTTGTGAGTTATTGAAATTACTGGCTTGAAATGGCAAAAGATCACTAAGTGTTAAAAAAGTTTTCATCTAAATTTTAAAAAATTCTACCAACTAAATTCCAAAGCATGGTAAGTTTGCGATTAATTGACTCATAATTTCTTATATAATCTCTAATCATCATATCAACCCCAGCTTGCTTTGCGAAATAAAGGCAAATTATTACCAAAAACATCAGAGAAAAATAATTTGCAATTGAGTCGGAAAATTTTGCCCTAACCACAGATTCTGAAATTTTAACTTCTTCAACTTTTTTGATTCTAGCATTGGTGGAAGGGTGGGTAGAAAAAAGTGTAAAATAACCGCTGCTGCCAAGCATTGATAAGGCGAGTGCCATATTTTGACCACCAAAAGCGCGGGCAGATTGATTATCGCAGCGATATTCAATAGAGCGAGATATGAAGCGTCTTAAAAATTCATAAATATTATAAACTACAAAACGATTAAAAGAAGTGATGGCAAAATTTATGATTGAATAAGAATTGCTCATTAATTGCGCAAAGGTTCTGCCAATATGAGGTATGTTATTTACAAGTTTACCGGTGCTAATAAATATTAAAAATAAGATGTTGGAAGTTAGATTGGTTACTTTTTGGTTCGTGATAATTAATAGGCCGGGTAAGAAGTCTTTATTAACTAAGTGAGACATTTCATGCCCTATAATGCTTCTAAGTGCATATAAAAACTTTTTTGGATCTGGGCATTCAACTAAATAGTGATTAATTAATCCGTGAGTTAAAACAATTGCTCTGCTGCCTAAACTGCTGATTGCATAGGCATTTATTTCGTCAGAATTCTTAACATAAAGTTTTACATTTTTTTCACCAAATTTATCTTTTACTTGATCAAAAATGCTGGCTAAAAAATCATAATCTTTGATTTTTTCATATCTGGTGCAGCCCTTGAGAGAAGATCTTAGCGAGAATCCGAATAAAAAATCCAAAACCAAATAAGCCAGCATTAAAAAGCTGACTAGAAAAATTAAGAAGTTAAAGCCAAATTTTATTTTCTGGTAAGTGCCATAATCAATGTTTAAAATATGGTTTTTAAAATCCATAAAAGGCAATGATATTGCTAGTATAGGCGAGGCTAGAACCGCGATGTTAAAAATTGTAACTATATATACTAAAATCAGACTAAAAGGTTTGGCGAACATTTTTTATGTAATATTATTTGAATAATTGCATTCAATATGGTTAGATGGTAAAAGATTTTAATTCAATTCAAAATTCTATTTTTATATGCGCATTGTTCAAGTTCAAAACATAAAAATTTCAAATAATTTACCATTCGTTTTAATTGCAGGACCTTGTCAGGTTGAGTCAATGGATCACTCATTGATGATGGCAAGCAATATAAAAAGAATTTGTGATAAACTTGGAATTAACTTCATCTATAAATCATCTTTTGATAAAGCAAATAGATCAAGCGTTGAAGGTAAGCGCGGTATGGGTTTGGAAAATACCTTACCAATTTTTGCAGAAGTTAAAAAGCAATTTAATTGCCCAATTTTAACGGATATTCACAATGAAGAGCAGTGCGTAGCGCTTGGAAATAATGACCTAGTTGATATATTGCAAATCCCAGCTTTTTTATGTCGTCAAACCGATTTATTAGAAGCGGCAGCAAAAACTAAAAAAATTATAAATATTAAAAAAGGACAATTTTTAGCGCCTTGGGATGTTAATAATATTGTTAAAAAAATGGATTTTTTTGGTAAAAAAGATCTATTATTGACTGAGCGCGGAGTTAGTTTTGGTTATAATACTCTAGTTTCTGATATGCGTAGTTTACCAATTATGGCAAAAACTGGCTGTCCTGTAGTATTTGATGCAACACATTCAGTGCAGCAACCAGGAGGTCTTGGCGGAGCTAGTGGCGGACAAAGAGAATTTGTTGAAACTCTTGCAACTGCAGCAGTTGCGGTTGGGGTGGCTGCCGTATTTATGGAAGTGCATCAAGATCCTGATAACGCGCCATCTGACGGACCTTGTATGGTTAGATTAGATAATCTTGAAAAACTTTTAACTAAATTAAAAAAATTGGACGAGATTGCTAAGGCTTAACTAAAGAGTATTTAAATATAAAAAATATGAATAAAAAACTACATCATATTCTAGTAATTGACGACGATACGCGTCTTCGCACCTTACTTGGAAGATTCTTGGATGAAAATGGTTTTAATATTTCTTTGGCAAAAGATACCGCGGAAGCAAGGAAGTTATTGCAAGAAACCATGTTTGATCTGCTGATTGTTGATGTTATGATGCCAAACGAAACCGGCATTGAATTTACTGATTTTATTCGCAAATCATCACGAGTTCCAATTATAATGTTAACCGCTCGCGGTGAGCCAGATGATCGTATTAAAGGCTTGGAAGTGGGCGCCGATGATTATTTGCAAAAACCCTTTGAGCCAAAAGAATTGCTATTGCGCATTAATAATATTTTAAAAAGAGTTAGCGGTTCTGTTGGCGGCGATGACAGTATCAGTTTTGGTGAATTCACATTTAATTTTTTAGAATCTCGCCTTAAAAAAGGTGAAGAATTTATTCATGTAACTGACAGCGAAGCTAAAATTTTAGCAATCTTAGGAAAAGAAAAGGGAAATGTAATATCTCGTGAAAAGCTTTCTGCCTTATGTGGTGGAATTGACGATCGCAGCATTGATGTGCAAATTACTCGCCTTAGAAGAAAAATTGAAGTTAATCCAAAGCAACCAAACTTCTTACAGACCGTTAGAAATCATGGTTATGTGCTTTATGGATAGAGCTAAAAAATTCGCTACAAAACTCTAGGTGTAAATGTTTTTGGCAGAAGCGAAGTTCCCCCAGTGTGCGCAAAGGGAGCTGATCTTGGTACTATAGAGCTTGTGCCACCACTAGGCGCTCTAAATCCGGGCTTTGAATTTTTAGCTGATATATCAAAGCCAAACTCTTCATCAGAACTAATATCACTTTCTTCAAAGTGTACTCCACTCCAATCAATAGTTGATTTTTGTTTCGTAAAATCACCAACACCATCCTCACTTTCATAATGATATATTTCTTTTTCATTTTTAATCATACCGGTTTCAGCGATAATAAATTTCATTTTTTCATCGACAGATCCTACATCTGATTCTGCTGACAATGTTTCAATCTCGCCTAAAAAATGCTCTTTTGTAGAAGAATCCAGTAAAGAATTTTCTACAAAAAATTTTGCCAAAATTTTAAAGATGTTTATATGTCGATTGGTTGCTGCAATGCAGATGGGGCTGGTTTCTTCAGAAAGATCTTTTTCATCTGTAATATTTGATTGCCCAACTAAAAGATTTACAACATCTTCTTTTCCTGTCAATGCAGCTAAATAAATAGGCTTTATTCCGCAAGAGTTCTCTAATGGATCGGCTCCATTTTCTAGTAAATATTCTACAGCTTTAAAGTTTCCTGAGCGCGCAAATTCATGTAACAGAGTTCTTTCAGAGCTAGGTTCTTTTATATTTAGATAGAGATCTATATTTGATTGCAGTAATGTTAAATCGCCACCTTCAGCACTTGAAATTGCTGAGCTAAATAAGTCATATAATTCTGATTTATTTAAAGGCCTTGAGCTATCTGAAGGTTTGCTTGAACAAGTTCCCATATTATGTGCAAATTATTAAAAAAAATCCAAACAAGTAAATCTATTTCTAATAGATTTACCCCGTCTTAGACAAAGTTGATATTCTTGATTTGTAATGGTAAGGGCTTTAATTAAAAAATTGACCCTAAAATGAGAAAATATTTTTTGCAATCTTAATTCAGAAAAGTGAATTTTTATCAGTTTTTTTCGATATAATTTCCAATTATTTTTTAGATTTTCATTTATAGCCTTTAGCTGATCAT
>CAMDMO010000117.1 GCA_945902255.1 Rickettsia typhi
TGATAACTTGGAAAAGGTGGGATGGCAATTTGAATTGGAATAGAAACGAATTGGTGAAATTTTACAGAGTGATAATTCAAGAGACAAAAATCTGTTTTTATTTTTAAATATCAAATTTATGCTCTTTCACATCATGAACCCTAATAAAATCGACTCCCTTCTTGATTAAATATTTAGAAATCACCAAAGTTTTCTCTGCGCGATTTAAATCTTTTTTATTTTCACTAAAGTCAGAACAGTTAACCGCATCTAAAAAACTCTTTTTTGAATGACCGATGTAAAGCGGAAGGTTTAAAACTCTATAAGCATCAATATTTTTTAAAATACGAATTGATTGTGCGGCGTCTTTTGCAAAACCAATTCCGGGATCAAAAATTAATTGTGATTTTTTAACGCCTTTTTTAGTTAAATAATCAATTTTTGTCGAAGCCCATCTTAAAATTTCTTCTGTAATATTTAAATTTTTATTGACGATTAAACTAGGATTGGCGGCAATCGCCAGATTATGCATTAAAATAGTTGTGATATTTTTTTCAGCAATTAGATCAATAATTTTATCATCAATTAAGCCACTAACATCGTTAATAATGTCTATTTCAAGTTCGTGAGATTTTTTAATTGTTTGAAAATGATAAGAATCAATGCTGGTTTGAACTTTTCTATTTGAGGTTTTATTGAAAATTTTTACTTCGCTAATTATTTGTGGAAGAATTTTTTCTAATCTTTTCCATTCTTCTTCATCGCTTATAGGAGTAGCTTTTGGGCGAGTTGACTCGGCGCCAATATCGATAATATCAGCGCCATCTTTTAGCAATTCTCTAAGATGGTTTAGCGCGCCTTCAAAAGAATTAAATTTTCCACCATCAGAAAATGAATCGGGGGTTATGTTTAGAATTCCGACTAATTTGGTTTTCATTTATTTAGTGGTTAACGCCTTCCACCCGAATTTCTGGCTGCAAAAGCAGAAGAAGAAGTAGGAGGAGGCGGAGATTTTCTAGCCGCTACTGCAGCAGCAGCGGTGGCGGCAAAAGAATCGCCATTATATCCTTTTGTTGCGGGACTCACAACCGGACTAGGAGTTTCTTTGTCAAGAAATGGCGAAGTACATTCTCTTGATTCTTCGCGCTCACGAGTTTTTACCACTCCACCTTCCTCTCTACCCTCTTCCCATCTTTTATATTCAAGATCTTCACGCCCCACCTTTGTCTTACTAGCCACAAAATCGCTATCAAATTTTTCGGTAAAGCGATCGGCGAAAACAGCGTTAAAATTCTCTTTTAGAAAGGTTAAATTCTTCTCAAAGGTGGACGAGTTAAATCTTGCACATAATATGCCAAACTCTTTATATGCTGGAAATCTAACTATAATATTTCTTAAATGAAAATTAATCGAAGCAAAGTCATCCTTGGGTTTTGTTGGATTATCTAATTTATTGTGAATTATCTCGTAAGAAATAATTTCTGGAAATGAGCATTTATCTCTAGTTTCGTCAGGTAAATTTTGAGCAAAAGTTCTGATGCGCTCTAAATCGTGAGTTGAACCTATTGTAATTGCAACTTCTCCTAGCTCGCGTGATAAGTTATGTACCGTTTCATGATCTAATATTTTTGCCGCATATTTAAGCGCTTCTTTTTGCATTTCTTTGTAATATAATGCGCTTACCATGGTTAATTTTCTAGGCTCAGCAGAGCGGGCTATATTTTGATAAATTTCATAAGCTTTGTTTGGCAAGACTTTTCTAGCAGATCTAACTACTACATCTCCTTCTCGAAAATCACACAAATATTCCAAATCATCCGCAGAAAGTGGGCTATAGATTTCAATTAAAGGTAGTGGACCAACTGTTATATCTCTTTCTTTTCTCATAATTAGTTACCATTTTCGTTCAAACTTCTTGCGTAAAATAATTGCAGCAAGATTAAATAATATTAAAAATCCTAATAAAACAATAATTGCGGCGGCGGTTTTTTCGGCGAATCCGGCTTCAGGAGAATCGGACCACAAATAAATTTGCACCGGCAATACGGTTGAAGGATCAGTGAAATTTTTGGGCGTGTCAGCGATGAATGCGATCATGCCAATCATCAATAGTGGTGCGGTTTCGCCTAAGGCACGAGAAACTGCTAAAATTGTTCCTGTCATTATTCCGGGCATTGAAAGTGGTAATAAATGATGAAGTGTAATTTGCATTTTTGAGGCACCTAAAGCCATCGCGCCATCACGAATTGTGCTTGGAATTGAGCGAATAGTATTTCTGGTGGCAATAATAATTACTGGCAAAACCAGCATAAATAAAGTCATTCCCCCAACTAAACTAGAAGAGCGCGGAAGATTTAAAAATTGTAAATAAAGTGTTAGACCAAGAAGCCCGTAAATAATTGATGGAATAGCTGCTAGGTTGTTGATGCTGATTTCAATGATGTCGGTAATTTTATTTTTTGGCGCAAATTCTTCTAAATAAAAAGCGCACATAATTCCAATTGGAAAGGCGCATAGTAGAAAAATTATCATAACTAAAAGTGATCCAATTAAACTAGCAGAAATGCCTGCTATTTCTGGTTCTCTGGAATCGGCAAATTCAAAAAATTTCCAATTTAAAACGGTGTGAAGTTGTTTTTCTGAAATTAATTTTTCTAACCAAATAATTTGTTTTTCATTTAGAGATGAAGTGTTTTTATGCTTAAAAAACATGTCGGTTTTTGAAGAGGCGCTTAGCCAAAAGATGCTTTTTTTGCCAAGTAAATCTGGATTTTTCTCAATTTGTTTTTTTAGCTCTAAAGCTGAAACTTTGCTAATTAATTGATATAGGGAATTGGTTTCTGCAATTGTGGAAACATCGGGAAATTCAAGCTTTAACGCCTGTTTTATAAGTTGACGAGGATTGATTTGGGCGATTTCTTTTTCACCGCTTAAATCAATTTCTAAGGCAATTTCACTGCGTAAAAAAGCGCCACTTCCTTTGCTTAGAATCATTGTTAATAAAATAACTAAAAACCCTAAAGCGAAGGCGATTGAAGCCATTCCAAGAAATTTAAATCTGCTTTCTTGGGCGTGGCGTTTTTTAAGATTTTTAATTTCTGTTTTAGCCATTTTATCCGTATTTTTTCTTATAGTTTTTGATTACTATTAGCGCGACTACATTAAAGATAAAAGTAAAAATAAATAAAGTTAAAGCTAATGCAAAAGCCGCTAGGGTTTTTGGGCTATTAAATTCTTGATCTCCAACCAATAAGGTTACAATTTGTGCAGTTGCCGTTGTAACGGAACTTAGTGGATTAATGGTTAAATTAGCGACTAGCCCCGCTGCCATTGTAACAATCATGGTTTCGCCAATGGCGCGTGACAAAGCTAAAATTATTGAACCAATAATGCTTGGCATTGCTGCGGGAACCACAACTTTTTTAATCATTTCTGATTTAGTGCTTCCCATTGCCAAAGCGCCGTCTTTTAAAGCTTGAGGCACTGCGGCTAGGGCATCATCAGTTAGGGATAAAACGAAAGGAATAATCATAATTCCCATTACAAAACCAGCAGCCAAAGCGCTTTCTGAGGCAATTTCAAAACCTAATTGTGAAAAAAAGCTTTTGAAAAAAGGTGCTACGGCAATTACGGCGAAATATCCATAAACAACAGTTGGAACACCAGCAAGAATTTCCAAAATCGGTTTTAAATAATCACGAGTTTTTGCTTTAGCATAAAGACAAAGATAAATTGCCGCCATAATTCCGAGTGGAACTGCGATTATCATGGCAATTAAAGTGATTAATAAAGTTCCTAAAAAAACTGGAATCATGCCAAAAGAGCTTTGCCCAACTGCTTGCTCACTATTAATTGCCATTTGCGGATTCCAGCTAGTGCCAAATAAGAAGTCGCCTAGTTTTACAAATTCAAAAAATTTAATCGCCTCAATAAAAATTGAAACCGTGATAATTAAGGTGATCAAAATTCCAATGCCGGCGGTAAGTGACAAAAGAATTGTTCCCGCCTTTTCAACATGGTTTTTGGCATTAAAATTTTTATGATAAAAAGCTTTTATTAAGAAAAAATTTCCAACCAAGAAAAAAGCGGATAATAAATATTTGGTAAAAATATTAAAGGAAGTTAAGATAATGGTGGTTGAAAAAATTATCGCCCATAGAATAAAGCAATAAACATAGTGAATTGGTAAGGAGTTGAAGCGAATTTTTTTTGCGCTTTTAACTTGCGTTTCTAAACGCAATTTTTTTACTTTACGATTTAAAAAAATCGCCAAAGTTATGGATAAAATAAGGGAAAAAATTAGAAAATTCATCGAGACTTAGTTATTATCAAATAAGCAAAATTCCAAACCATAGTAT
>CAMDMO010000118.1 GCA_945902255.1 Rickettsia typhi
GCTTAAAATCGGAACTAAATTGATTTATATTTTTTGACATTTTTCCCTTTGTTTTTTAATTGAATTATTAAATAATTTGAGGAAAAAAGTCTATGGTTGGATGGGGTTGAAATTGGGGAGCAGTTCTATCCTTAGGTGTTTCAAGCGAGTTTGCTGTATTTTCTAAATCTAGAGTTGTTTCTATATCTAAACGTTGAGTTTTACATTTATTTAAAAATCGAGTTGCAACAAATACTTTCTCTCGGTTTTTCCCTGTTATTAACATTTTGAATGATATTGCATATTGCGATATTAAGTCAGAGGAATCTGTAGCTGCCGCACTAACCGTTGCTGATCCGGCGCCAGCCCCAGATGCACCGCCGGCGGAAGCTTTTACCAAAGGAGTTGTCACAACATCTTTACAATCTTGCCAAAATAAAGAAGAGCCTTCGTCGGGAAGTGCTAATGCTAATATTCCTTCCTCTATTTTGGATCGCAATATTTCTTGTATTCTATTTCTTTTTGAAAGTGGTATTTCTTGATTCTGAAAAATTATAGTCAAAACCTTGTTAAGAAATGTTTTTGTAGCTATTTTTTCAGCAACATCTTCTATCGAATGAATTAGTTGAAGCGCTGGAAATATATTTGCACCAGATATTATTAAATATTCTAAACAATTACCCACCATTAACTTTGTTGCAATTTTAACTGATGATCCTATCTCAGCGCCATTTCTAATTAAAATTTTGAAGAGTTCAAAACTACTAGCATCTTTGGGATTAGCTCTACATAATGAAAGCGCTACTGAGATTGGCATTTCTTCAGCTTCACCTTCTTCTGCTAGATTTCTATTTACAAGATCAGCGCCTCTGCTTTTGGCAATACCTATAATAATAGGAATTCTATCATTTCTTATTTCTAAATCTTTTGCTTCTTGGCTTTTTAATAGTTTTTTAAAATCTTGAAAAGATATTTCGACTATATCCTCATCTATTTCAGGGGATAATGAATTCGAAAAGTCAACTCTTCTTCCAATCGCCTCTCCTAACTTTGCAACATCTGCAGCAGAGATTGAAGGGGAAAGAGCTGTTGTAGTAGCCGCTTCCGCAGGTGTCGTTAATAATGGTGCTCCAACGCCAGCAGCAGTGGTAGGGGTTGCGGCGCTAGTTTTGTCAGCTTCTTTTTTAGGAGCTAATGAAATCGAAAGGGTAACTCTTCTTTCTTTTGCACTTCCTAACTTTGCAACACCTGCAGCAGAGATTGAAGGGGAAAGAGCTGTTGTAGTAGACGCTTCCGCGGGTGTCGTTAATAATGGTGCTCCAACGCCAGCAGCAGTGATAGAGGTTGCGGCGCTAGTTTTGTCAGCTTCTCTTTCATGAGTTAATGAACTCGAAGAGGTAGCTCTTCCTATTCCTTTTGCGCTTCCAAGTGCTGTTCCTAATGTTACAACACCTGCAGCAGAGATTGAAGGGGAAAGAGCTGTAGTAGTAGCCGCTTCCGCGGGTGGCGGTAACAATTGCGCTTCAACGCTAGCAGCAGCAGTTGGGGCAGCGCTAGCTTCATCAAGTAATTGAGCTTCTTCAGCTTCTTTTTGAGCGGCTTTTTGTTTAGCTAGCTTAGCTGCTTCATTAAGCTTTTTTTGTTCTAAAGATTGCTCTTTTGCAGCTTTTCTTTTAGCAGCTTCCTCATCTCTTTTTTGTTTATCCTCAGCTTCTTTTTTAGCAGCCGCCTCTGCCTTTGCAGCCTCTTCTCTTGCAAGGGCTTTGGCTTTTTCAATAAAAGGAGTTAATCTTTCAAGCTCTGCGGCAAGAGCGTCAAGTTGTTCTTTTTCATATCGAAGAGCCTGTTTTTTTTCGGAAAGTTGTTTTTTTTCTAGTTCTTGAGCAGCAAGATTTTCTTTTCTTTCAGCTGCAAAGGCTAATTTTTCCGCTTCAAAAGCTTGTCTCTCATTTGTAAAGGCTAATTTTTTATCTTCAAAGGCTTGTCGTGCAGCAGAAAGCTCACTTTTTTCTCGCCCAAGATTTTCTAACTTCGCACTAAGCTCTGTTTGTTTTGCGACCAACTCTAATTTTTCAGCTTCAAAATCTCGTTTTGAAACAAGAAACTCTGCTTCTATTGTTTCATTTTTTTTCTCAGCCTCTCTTAATAAATCCTCTTTTCTAGTAAGTTCCTCAATAGATTTTGTTAACAAGTCTTTTTCAGTGGATAGTTCTTTTTGCTCTGTCTCTATTTTATCCTTGGTTGAGGCTATCTCGCTACTAAGTCTCGCAAGTTCATCTCTAAGAGTGTTTCTGGAGTTTTCTGCTGCCAGTAATTCGGCTGCAAGA
Source organism: Rickettsia typhi (assembly GCA_945902255.1). GTDB lineage: Bacteria > Pseudomonadota > Alphaproteobacteria > Rickettsiales > UBA1997 > UBA2645. Next base: position 2,307 of record CAMDMO010000118.1, read on the forward strand.
CCTTCTAATTGACCTGCTTTAAACTGAACTTCTTCTTCAAGAGCTGCCGCTGTTATTTCAAGAGCGGTAACGCGATCTTCCACAAGTGATAATTGTCGAGCGTCAATATCAGGTCTGGCCATAAATTATATTAAAATTAATTAATAATAGGCGCTTTAGTGCAAGAATCTTTTACCGGCAAACACTTCAAGAAATTTTCAATAATTTGATGCCCATATTCTGAGGCAATTGATTCTGGATGAAATTGCACGCCAAAAATTTTTAATTTTTTATGCCGCACCGCCATGATAATTCCATCTTTTGTGGTTGCGGTAATTTCTAAATCTTGGGGAAGGGTTTCTTTTTTTATTATTAATGAATGATAGCGAGTTGCTTTAAAAGGTGAGGGCAGCCCTTCGAATAATCCTTTTTTATCGTGAAAAATTTCACTAACTTTTCCATGCATTGGATAGGTTTTTATAACATCACCACCAAATGCTTGACCTATTGCCTGATGACCTAAACATACTCCAAAAATTGGATAAATGCCTTGTAAATTTTTAATTACATCTAGACAAATTCCCGCTTCATTGGGGGTGCAAGGCCCGGGCGATAAAACAATTCCGCTTGGATTTAGTTTTTTAATTTCATCAATTGAAATTTCGTCATTGCGCTTCACCACAACATTTTTTTCACCAGCTTGAATTAAGTAATGGTAAAGATTGTAAGTAAAACTGTCGTAATTATCGATTAATAAAATCATATTTTCTTATATTCCTCAAGCGTGTAATCATCAACTTGCATTGCGTCTAGAGTGGCATGAATAGAATCTTTTATCAAATGATATTCCTCTAAAGTTATGATTAATGCATTTTTTGCATCTTCAATTAAATCTTCAATTCTTTTGCGAGGCAAAGATTTATCTTTAATTGCACTTTTTATTTTATTGAAAGCATCTTGAGCTTTTTCTTGTAAAATTAGTGCATTTTCAAGCCTTCCAAGATTATCATTTTTATCTTTGCTGACAAAAATTCCTTCGGTTAGGGATTCGCGCAATTCGCCATTTTTAATAAAGTTTTTCACCACTTGATGCCCAAGTTTATCATTGGCAGGGCAAGCAAAAGCGTTGATGCGAGACCAGAAAGCAAATGGTGTTAAAATAAATTTTCCAATTCCTGCAAAAAGATTTTGATAAAGCCCGTCAATTGCAATTTGCGCTTTACCAAAAAGCTCTCTTAGAGCATGTTCAGCAACAAATTTTTCATCTGCTTTGCAACCACTTTCTTGGAATTTTTTTAACACACAAACCGCCATATACATTGCAGATAAGGCGTCACCGAAACGACCGTTAATTTTTTCTTTGCGTTTTAAATCGCCACCAAAGCGCGCCATTGCTAAGTCAGCAAGTAAAGCAAAAGTTGCAGAACACCAAGCAATTTTTCTTTCATATTTAACTACAAAAGAATTTTGTAATGGTTTGTAAATGTGACCGCGAGTAATTGAAAATAAGATTGAGCGCAGGAAATTACTGGCTAAATGGCCAATGTGAGCAAAAAACGCGCTATCAAAATCTTTTACATTGCCATTTTCAAGTGCAGTAATTTCTTTGTAAGCGTAAGGGTGACACATGATTGCGCCTTGTCCGAAGTGGATCAAACTGCGAGTCATAATATTTGCGCCTTCAACTGTAATTGAAATTGGAGTTGAAAAATAAGCATTTGCTAAAAGGTTTCTAGGGCCACGAATTATGCCGCGTCCACCAATAACATCCATTCCGTCATTAATATTTTGACGGAAAATTTCAGTAGCGTGATATTTTGCAATCGCGGTTATAACTGCTGGCTTAGAACCTGAGTCAACTGAACCAGCAGTAAATGTGCGCATTGCATCAAGGCTATAAGTGCGTGAAGCGATGCGTGCCAAAACTTCCTCGATTCCTTCAAATTTTCCAATTGCAGTGCCAAATTGTTGTCTAAGGCTGCAATAAGCACTAACCA
>CAMDMO010000119.1 GCA_945902255.1 Rickettsia typhi
ATATTCTTGATTTTTTTCATCATAAAAAACATCGCCAATTTTATTTGCAGAAGAATTTGGAGTCACTTTTAAATGAAGTAAAAAATGACCCAAATTTTTCTGTAAAAATGACATTATTTTATTAAATCTTGCAAAGCTCTAACTTCAAACTTGCAGCCAATATTTTTATAAGCCTCAATTGCGTCAACTAAAGCCTTAGCACCTGAAATTGTTGTTGAGTAAGTAATGCCTTTCATCAAAGAAGTGCGGCGAATCGAAAAACTATCTTTGGTTGCTTGCGCACCTTCAGTTGTATTAATTACTAGCGTAATTTCTTTACGCTCTAACATGTCAACCACATGAGGTTTATCTTCAGTAATTTTATTTACGATAGTTACCGCAATATCATTTTCAGCAAGGAATTTCGCGGTTCCGCGAGTTGCAACAATTTTAAATCCGATATTAATTAATTTCTTCGCAATCTCTGGTAAATATTTTTTGTCAGAATCTTTTACTGAAAGAAAGGCAAGACCTTCGGTTGTAAGCTTAACGCCAGCAGCAACTTGTGCCTTAGCAAATGCAAGTGGAAAACTGATGTCAATTCCCATAACTTCACCGGTAGATTTCATTTCCGGCCCTAAAATTGTATCAACATTGCTAAAGCGAGCAAAAGGAAAAACTACTTCTTTTACCGAAAAATAATTTAGCTTTTTTTCTTTTAATTTGAATTCTTTGAGTTTTTTGCCAACCATTATTAAAGAAGCAATTTTGGCAATTGGTATATTAGTTGCTTTTGCCACAAAAGGCACGGTGCGAGAAGCTCTAGGATTCACCTCTAAAACATAAAGCTTTTCATTTTGAACGGCATATTGAACATTCATCAAACCTTTTACATTAAGTGCTAATGCAAGTTTTTCGCTGGCAATTTTAACTTCATCAATCATTTTTTGTGATAATGAATGAGGTGGAATTGAGCAAGCTGAGTCGCCAGAGTGAATTCCTGCCTCTTCAATATGTTGCATAATTCCTGCAACAAAAACTTCTTCTCCATCGCATAATGCGTCAACATCAACTTCAATTGCGTCAGTTAAAAATTTATCAATTAAAAGTGGGCCAGTTTCAAAAACTTCAGAATATTCAACCAAATATTTCATTAAATAGGTTTCATCATAAACAATTGCCATGCCGCGTCCACCAAGAACATAAGATGGTCTAACTACAACTGGAAATCCAATTTCGCTAACTTGTTCAATTACTTGTTTGCTGGAATAAGCGATGTAATTTTGGGGCTGATTAAGATGTAGTTTTTGTAAAAGTTGTTTAAAGCGATCACGATCTTCCGCTAAATCAATCATGTCTGGCGAAGTGCCTATAATTGGAATATTTTCATCTTGCAAAAATTTTGCTAAGCTTAAAGGAGTTTGCCCACCAAATTGCACATTAACTCCAAGAAGTTCGCCATTGCTCATTTCTTTTTTGATTAGCTCAATAGTATCTTCTGCGGTAAGCGGTTCAAAATAAAGGCGATCGGAAGTGTCGTAATCGGTTGAAACCGTTTCTGGATTGCAATTTACCATGATTGATTCAATGCCAATTTCTCTAAAGGCAAAAGAGGCATGAACGCAGGTATAGTCAAATTCAATACCTTGTCCAATACGATTTGGACCACTGCCTAAAATAACAACTTTTTTTTGATCAGATGGATTGGATTCGCAAGATAATAAATTTATTTCGGACATTTTGTAAAAGATTTTTTGTGAAGGCTGAAGTTTTTTCTATTTTAAAAGTAAAAAATTTGTGAACAAGTTATAATAATATCAATTTTATGAAAGACTTATAAAACCTTGTTAAAAACTTTTTTATAGTTATATTAGTTAGGTCATTACTTGTTAATCAGGTTTTGACTATGGCGATAAACTTGGCTTAGAATAAGCGAATATGGACTTGGGGGCAGTACCCAACACCTCCACCAAATTCTTTGAATTTACCATTTAATATGGGGGTGAATTAGCTTCGACATGCGTGGTAAAAAGGTTGATTTTGCTCGGTTGAGATACTGCCGGTTATGTGATTTTACGATTACATGGCATCCGTTTAAAAAAAGTAAACGCAAACGACAACTTTGCTAATGATAACTTCGACTTTGCTCCAGTGGCTTTAGCTGCTTAGCATAAATGATTTTATCGGGGTTTGCCGGTTTTCCTGTCAACAGAAAAACCGGCTTAAATATCAGTCTTTCCTATAAATACCCACTCAAATAAATAAAATCATGCAACAAGACCTAATTGGCTATGATGAAATTATCGAAAACTCAATGCGCTCAGTTATTTATGAGGCTTTGAAAAAAGTTGAGACGAAGGGTTTACTGGGTCAACATTATTTCATCATCACATTTTTAACTCGTTTTTCTGGCGTTGAAATGTCAAAAGAGTTGATGGAAAAATATCCAGAAGAAATGACAATAGCTATTCAATATCAATATAGAAACCTAGTTGTAGAGCATGATAATTTCAAAATTTCTCTCAGCTTTGCTGGAAAATATGAAAAAATCTTAATTCCATATAAATCAATTACCTCTTTTTCCGATCCTTCAATGAGCTTTGCGCTTAAATTTAGCATACATTATAACGAAGATGATTCATCTGGCTTGATAGCAGGAAGTGATTCAAATCAAGCCAATAAAAATTTAATGGAAGAAAAAAGCGAGAGCTCAGTTGACTTGTCGGCAAAAGTGGTGTCTTTAGAAGCCTTTAGAAAAAATAAGGGTAACAATACAGACAAGTAATACATGGTAATTTTTCATCAGTTTTTATTTTTAATTTTAACTTATATTATTGCGGCAATTCCCTTTGGATTAGTTATAACAAAGATATTTGCCAATAAAGATATAAGAGAATTTGGGTCAAAAAACATTGGCGCAACCAATGTTACCAGAATAGTCGGCAAAAAACTCGGTTTTATAACCCTGATTTTGGACGGCATGAAGGGCGCGATTATGGTTATAATTGCCAGATTCAATTTTTTCGATGTTAGTCATTTACATCTATTCCTAGTTTTAGTTGCTGCAGTGGCGGTGTTGGCGCATATTTATCCAGTTTATCTAAAGTTTAATGGTGGAAAAGGAGTTGCAACTGCAATTGCTACATTATTCGCACTTGATTTTACGGTTGGATTTTTAGTGGTTTGTTTTTGGATAATGGCTTTTTGTCTATCTCGCGTTTCCGCAATTGCCTCACTTGTTGCCATTTTTTCCTCTATAATTCTATCTTCAGTTTATGATGCGCCAATTGAGCAAATAATTTTTTGCTGCTTTTTATTTGTTATAATATTAATTAGACATAAAGAAAATCTTGCTCGCCTACTAATTAGAGAAGAAAATAAAATATAGATCTTAAATGAATATCGAAAATCCTCTGATTATTGCCCTAGATGTTCCCGACATCAATGCTGCCAAAAAAATAGTAGAAGAAATTTCCAATGAAGCGGTTTTTTACAAAATAGGCCTAGAGTTAATGATGAGTGGCGGCTATTTTGAGTTAATAAAATGGCTAAAAAATAAAAATAAAAAAGTTTTTGCCGATCTTAAATTATATGATATTTCAGAAACTGTGGCGCGCGCTGTAAAAAATTTAGCACAATATGAAATTGATCTTTTAACCATTCACAGTGCAAGTCACGACATAATGGCAAGAGCTGCAGAAAATAAAGGTAAAATGCAAATTATCGGCGTTACCGTTCTAACTAATCTTGAAACAAAAGATCTAAATGAAATGGGCTTTGATCCAGATATTTCGCTAGAAAATTTGGTATTAAAAAAAGCTGAAATGGCAATAAAATCAGGGTTAGATGGCGTGGTTGCATCAGCTTTAGAGTCTAAAAATTTACGCCAAAAATTAGGGCAAGATTTTTTGATTGTAACTCCGGGAATAAGGCTAGAAAAACTAGAAAATGATGATCAAAAACGCACCGCAGATGTGAAAACTGCACTTGATAGTGGAAGCTCTTATTTAGTGGTTGGAAGGCCAATTACGCGCGCACCAAATCCAAGAGAGGCTACCATAACTTTTAATAAGTTTTTTAAAAATTATACTAAGTTGTAATGAAGCTTTTACAAATCCTATCGCAAATAAAGACCTCCTTCAAGGCCACTTCTAACCTTGATAATGTTGAGTTTAATGACATAGCGCTTGATTCGCGCTTGGCAAAACAAGGTACGATTTTTTTTGCGCTGCAATGTAAAAATCAAGATG
>CAMDMO010000120.1 GCA_945902255.1 Rickettsia typhi
CGATGTCATCCTGAGCTTGTCGAAGGATGATTCTGGGAAAAGAATTTTAAACACTTTTTTAAAAAACTTAAAAACATCATTACTTCTGTTATTTCTTCTTATCTCGCCAGCCTACGCCTTAAGCCCTGAAGCCAGACTTTCTGACGAAGTTTTAGAACAAAGAGCAATGAAGTTATTTTTAGAAGTGCGCTGCTTAGTGTGCGCTGGACAAGTAATTGAAAGCTCTGACACTGAATTTTCTTTTGAAATGCGAAAATTAATCAGAAAAGAAATCGCTGATAAAAAAACTGATCAAGAAATTAAAGATAAATTAGTAAAAGATTTTGGCCCAGATATTTTAGTTGAACCAAGCTTAAAAGGAAGTTTTTTGCTATGGATTTTGCCCGCAATATTCGCCATTTTTGCCATCATGATTTATTTAAAATTTATCTCTTTAAAAAAAGGGCGATCTGAGAGTTGAAATAAATGAATAAATTTTTGAGCGCCAATTTCTTAACAAAAACGTTACCTATCCAACTCTTTCGATAAAAGATTCAAAAGTTGTGCTGAGAAATTATTAGCTCTTTCTGTAAAATAATTAATTTTTGCACTAAAAATATTATAGAAAAAAACTGCTGGAATTGCCGCGAATAGACCAACTGCAGTTGCAAGTAAGGCTTCGGCGATTCCAGGAGCAACTACCGCTAGGCTGGTATTTTTACTTACTGCAATTCCTTGAAAACTATTCATAATTCCCCAAACCGTTCCAAATAGACCAACGAAAGGAGCTACTGATCCGGTGATTGCAAGAAAATTCAAACCTGCTTCTAATTTTTGCATTGATCTGTTGTTTGCAACTTGCATTGATCCTATTAGTCGCTCTTTTAGGGAAGATTTTTTTTCTACTTCTCCATTAATGATTTGTTTAATATTATTGCTTTTCCATTCTTTGATGCAGGCAATAAAAATATGTGAAAGCGGATGGTTATCGCGGCTTTTGGCTTTTAAATATATATCTTCTAGCATTTCGCCATTTTCAAAAGCTTCTTCAAATTTATCGCTTCGTGATTTTAAAACTTGAAATTTCATTAGTTTATCGAAGACGGTAGCCCAAGACCATAATGATGCAAAGGCAAGAATTAACATTACTAATTGCACTACTATATCTGCTTGACCAACTAAGCTGATAATTGAAATTGATGCTGTTTTTTCCATAAATAAATTTGGTTAAATTTATAATACCAAGTATCAGCTATCTAAAGATGAGACTTGGTATAATATTAGCTGGGCGTGGTTTTTAACCGCGCCCATATGTTTGTACAAAAATTAAAATCTGCAATTTTTAAAATTAGTGCAAATATTAGGGCGGAGTTACAAACTCCGCCCAGCTGAAGTCCATCTTTTCAGTGTAGCAAAAATACTTAATAAAAAAAATTCCTAATTCTCCACCACTTCCCTCTTTCCAGAAATATTTGGTGCCGTTACAACACCTTCTTCTTCCATTCTTTCAATTAAAGTTGCGGCGCGATTATAGCCTATTCTTAGCTGTCTTTGCACATAGCTAATTGATGGTTTTTTGTCGCGCCTTACAATCATTACTGCTTTATTATATAAATCACCATCAGATCCTCCTGATGATCCATCAAAATCGCCGTCTCCGCCACTTTCGCTTGGAATTGGAACTTCAAATGAAATTTTTTCACTTTCTGAAAATTCACTCAAATCCTGATTTTTAATAAAGTTTACAATATTTTCAATTTCAGTATCAGAACAAAATGGTCCATGAACTCTGATCATTTTACTTCCGCCCGACATGTAAATCATGTCACCCTGCCCTAAAAGCTGTTCAGCTCCTTGAACACCTAAAATCGTACGACTATCAATTCTTGAAGTCACTTGAAAACTAATGCGAGTTGGAAAATTCGCTTTAATAACGCCCGTAATAACATCAACCGAAGGTCTTTGAGTTGCCATAATTAAGTGAATGCCGGCAGCACGCGCCATTTGGGCTAGGCGCTGCACAGAATTTTCAATTTCTTTACCAGCAACCAACATTAAATCCGCCATTTCGTCAACAATAACAACAATGAATGGTAATTTTTTTGGCTCAAATTCAATCTCTTCAATAATTGGTTGACCATTGGTTGGATCATATCCGGTTTGCACTTTACGACTTAATTTTTCACCAGTTAAAATCGCTTTTTCTGCTTTTTCATTATAACCAGCAATATTACGAACCGCAAAACTAGACATTAATCGATAACGCTCTTCCATTTCTGCAACCACCCATTTCAAAGCAATAACTGCCTTACCCGGTTCGGTTACAACTGGTGATAATAAATGAGGAATTCCATCATAAATTGATAATTCCAACATTTTAGGATCAATCATTATAAACTTACATTCATCAGGTCTTAGTTTAAAAAGAATCGATAAAATCATAACATTTAAACCAACTGATTTTCCTGAGCCTGTAGTTCCCGCAATTAACAAATGTGGCATTTTAGCCAAATCAGCAATCATCATTTCGCCGCTGATATCTTTTCCTAAAATTATTGGTAAAAAATTTTGTGAAAATTTATATTCTTTATTTTCGATTAATTCGCGCAGAAAAATCATCTCTCTTTTTGGATTTGGCAATTCCATACCAATTGAAGTTTTTCCAGGAACAACTGCAATTCTGGTTGAAACCGCGCTCATTGAACGAGCAATGTCATCTGCAAGACCAATAACCCTTGAGGCCTTAGTTCCTGCGGATGGTTCAAATTCATGCAGGGTTACAACCGGACCAACTTTTGCGCCAATTGAAGTTCCATAAACACCAAAATCTTCTAAAACTTTTACCAACATTTTTGATTGATTTTCAACAATATCTTTACCAATTTTTTTATCTTTATTTTCACTTGAGCGATCAGTTAAAAGATCTGCAGTTGGAAGTTGATAGCTAGATTTTCTTGATCTGGTTGGTTTTTTAGTTTTGCTTGCAGCCTTTAATTTACTTTTTAAAACATCAGCACTTTCTTCATCTTCATCATCATCTTTTGGCTCGAAGATATTTTGTTTAATTTTTTCTATTTTTGGCTCTTCCAAAACTCTAGGCTTTATGCGATCTTCAAATATTCTTTCCTCTTTCATTGCTTTTACTAAGCGCTCAAAAAGAAAACGCGCTGTTACTGCGGTATAGCGAAAGAAATAAATCCAATCAGAAAAAGAAGCTTCTATTATGATTGAAATTAAAATAATTGATAAAAATAAAGATAAAAAACTGGTAACATAAATTGGAAAATAAGTAATTTTCGCTAAAATAAATTGTCCATTTACACCACCAAGGCCGTTAAATTCCCACCAGCTTGGTTGATTAAAAGTCGCGAAAAATACAGAAATACATAAAATGCAAAATGGTGTTAGAATTATTTTTGGAAAAAAACTGCTAACTCCGTTACTGCTCATCATTTTAGCGCCTATGCTAAAAATAATTAGACAAAAGAAAAAACTTGAAAGTCCAATTAATTGAAAGGATAAATCTGCAATATGAGATCCGAAAGAGCCAATCCAATTATTAATAGCATCGTCAGTTGAAACCGTGTTAAAAGAAGGGTCGTTGGCATCAAAACTAAATAAAGCTAAAACGCAAATAAAAGAAAAGCCAACTAAACATAATCCAAAAAAACGACTAAATAATCTGAGAAAAATGTAATAAATTCTGTCGTTAGTCATATTTATTTTGGCATTGGAATGTTTGGAAGCTTTTGACCAGCTGAATTATTTATTATATTTGGATCTCCCGCTTGAGCTGGAATTTTTGCATTTGCAAGCGCTGCTTTTTTAGCATTTTCTTGCTCTTGCTGTAAAAACATTGGCGGAATTTCTGGAGCTGCTCCAGTTGCTGGCTGCAAAGTAATTGGCGTTGCTGAAGTGGGAATAACTGGCACTGCAGTAACTTGAGTAATCTGATCATTTTCATTAATATTTTGACCCTGAGCATTTTGAACAGCCTTAGGATTATTAGGATCATTGATTTTATTATCTGGACTAGCGCTATCATAAAACTGCGCCATATTATTTTTTTGATTTTTTGAATTAGGATCCACCACCATTCGCTTACTAGCGTCTTGAATCAGCTTAC
>CAMDMO010000121.1 GCA_945902255.1 Rickettsia typhi
GTTTTGCTTAATGGAAAGAACTGTTTGTAAATAAATAAGAATTTGCAAAATCAACTTCTTGCATTTCTAACTTTGACATGTAAAATGCGCCCCCCATTGAAGAAGTTAAGAGTTTTAGCTCTAACGATTTAAATTTAAATAAACGCAGGTGAATTATGAAAAGAACTTGGCAGCCAAGCAAAATAGTGCGCAAGAGAAGACATGGCTTTAGATCTAGAATGGCAACCGTTGGTGGCCGCAGAATTCTTTCTCGTAGAAGAGCAAAAGGTCGCGCATCTCTTACTGTATAATTGCAAATTAATTTAAGTAAAAAGCCTTGATGCTCAAGCATCAAGGATGATTTTTGGTTGCTCAAGTTTACTTATCCAAGGTATTTAGTTGAAAATCCTTCAAATCAAAAAATCTGCAGAATTCAAGCAAATTAGTAAAAAAAACGATAAATTCTATTCCAAGACCGTTCTTTTACTAGCGTCTCCAACTTCACAATTTTATTTTCAAGATCTATCAAAAAACAAAAAGGCTGATGATTTTTGTCGCGTTGGTTATACAGTTAGTAAGTTAATTGGCAATGCAGTGACTAGAAATCTTGCTAAAAGAAGGCTTAGAGAAGTGGTTCGTAAAATATTTCCAATGCAAGCAAAAACGCATTATGATTATGTTTTAATTGCTAGAAAAGAAATTGCTGAAGCTGATTTTGAAAAAATCTTTACTGATTTAAAATTTTGTTTAAAAAATATTCATAAAATTAAAAACTAAATATGAGATTTGATCAAGATAAACAAAGTAAAATTCCTTATATTTTTCTAGCTTTTTTTGGCATAGTGATCGTGGTGAATCTTGCCTATATCTATGTTGCAAAGAAAACTTGGCGTGGCGTAGTAACTGAAAATTCTTACAAAAAAGGCTTAGATTATAATGAAGTTTTAAAGGCTGAAGAAGAGCAAAAAAAATTAGGATGGAAATTATCAGCCAAATATCGCTCAAATGGCGTTTCAGCTTCTGGTGTGGCCCGAGGAGAGGTCATCGTTAGAATATTAGATAAAAAATTCACGCCAATTACAGATGCCAATATAACCGTTTATTTTAGAAGGCCGGCGCAAGAAGGATCTGACTTTATGCAAATTATTGGCTATGATAATGGTTCGTATAAATCTAAAGTAGAATTTCCAGTTAAAGGTCAATGGGACGCAGAGTTCGTGATTGATAGGCGCGGAGATAGATATAAAGTTGTTAAAAGATTCGTTGCAGAATGATAAAAGAATGTCTTCATTGCGGCAATGATACACTAAAAATTGATGAAGAATTTTGCTGTTTAGGATGTGATGCCGCTTACAAAATAATCAATAAATTTGGTTTTAAAAATTATTATAATTTAAGAGAAATTAATCCAACTGAAAGAAAAATAAAACCAGATATTGTTGAAAAAATTGATATTTCTGAATTTGCTAATAAGGAAGAAGATGGCTTTTATTCGGTTTCTTTAATGTTACAAGGCTTGCATTGCGCAGCTTGTGTTTGGTTGATTGAAAGCATTCTAAAAAAACAAGAAAATGTTATTTCTGCCCGCATAAATCTTTCAAAAAAAACTCTATTTTTAAAATGGAAGAAAGATCTCGATTATGGAAATAAATTAGTTTCCTTGATTTATGATATTGGATATAAATTACTTCCTTTTGACGAAGAAATTTTACGCGCTGAAGAAAAAAAATATGACGATACAATATTGCGCGCTCTAGCCGTAGCTGGTTTTGGAGTTGGTAATATTATGCTATTTTCTTTTTGTTTATGGTTTGTTGATGTTGGACAAATGGGTGTTGAAACCAGAAATTTATTGCATTTATTTTCTTCGCTAATTGCTTTGCCAGTTATTATTTTTGCGGCGCGTCCGTTTTTTTCATCAGCATTTAAGTCAATAAAAATGGGCTATCCCAATATGGATTTAGCAATTTCAATTGCTATTTTTTTGGCCTGCATAGTTAGTATTTTAGAAACCTTTAGGTCTGCAGAGCATGTTTATTTTGACTCTGCGGTGATGTTAATTTTTTTCCTTTTAATTGGCAGATATTTAGATTTAAAAGCGCGAAAAAAAGCTTTTTCAATCGCAACTGAATTTAGTTTATTGCAAGCGAGTTTTGGAAGAGTTTATGAGAATGCAAAAATAAAAATTCTTCCAAGTAAAGATTTGTGCAAAGATATGATTTTATTGGTTGCTCCGGGTGAAAAAATTGCTGCTGATGGTTTTGTGATCGAAGGTGAAAGTGAAATTGATACAGCGCTAATCACAGGAGAAAGTTTGCCTAAAAAAGTTACTTTAAAAAGCGAAGTTTTTGCAGGAATGCTAAACCTAACTTCTGCGCTAAAAATTAAAATTACTCAATCGCCGAAAAATAGTTTATTGTCACAAATTATTGCTTTAAGTGATGAGGTGGAAAATAAAAAAAACCATTATATTAGAATTGCAGACAAGCTTGCAAAATATTATCTTCCCGCAGTTCATCTGATAGCTTTTATAACTTTTATTTATTGGTTTAAAACTGGTTGGGAAGTTGCTTTAATGAACGCAACTGCGGTTTTAATAATTACTTGCCCATGTGCTTTGGCGCTTGCAGTGCCAATCGTTCAGACGATTGCAATTTCAAATTTTATTAAAAAAGGAATTCTAATAAAATCTGGAGAAGCTTTAGAAAAAATGCCAGAATTTGATGCGATGGTTTTTGACAAAACCGGTAGTCTGACCATTGGAGAAGTGAGGTTGAGTCGCATTATTGCAAGCAATGAAAATCGAAAAGATTTTTATTTAAAGCTTGCTGCCTCAATGGCAAAAAAATCTCGTCATCCAATTTCTAATGCTATTTTTAATGGCTATGAAGGTGATTTGGAAGAGCTGGAAGTGAAGGAATGTCAAGGTATGGGTTTGGAAAGTAAATTTGAAAATAAGGTAGTAAAATTAGGTAGAAAAGATTTTTGCAATTTAGCTAGTGGTAAGATTCAGACTGAGCTTTTGCAAAAAAATTACCTGACCTGCTTTATGAAATTTGGCGAAGAAGAAGTAATATTTTTATTTGAAGATGAAATTAAATCAGATGCAAAACAAGTAATAGCAAAGCTAAAAGAAATGAATAAAGCGGTAATTTTACTTTCTGGAGATAGTGAAAATATTGTTAGCGATGTGGCAAAAAAATTAGCAATTGATCAATTTTATTTTGCTAAAACCCCAATTGAAAAAGTGCAGTTTTTAGAAAAATTAAAAGCAGAAAATAAAAGAATTGTAATGGTTGGTGATGGCTTAAATGACGCGCCATCTCTAGCTTTGGCAGATGTTTCAATTTCTTTTTCTAAGGCATCTGACATTGCGCAAAATATTGCTGATATTATAATTCAGGGGCAAAAACTAATGCCAATAATTGATCTAATTAAATTATCAAAAAAAACCATCTCTTTAATGAAGCAAAATTTATTAATCGCTTTAATTTATAATTTAATTGCGGTGCCATTTGCGGTTGCTGGTCAAGTGGTTCCACTAATTGCAGCAATTGCAATGTCTTCATCGTCGCTATTGGTTTTATTTAATTCCTTGCGCATAAAAGATAAAAATCTTAAATAAAAAAATGTCTGTTTTAATTTTCTTAGTTCCAATCACGCTAGCTCTAGGTTTGCTAGGTTTATATTTTTTTCTATGGAGTTTAAAAAATAAACAATATGAAGATTTGCAAGGGTCGGCGAATAGAATTTTATTTGATGATGTGAATGAAAAATCTAAAAAATAATTACAAATTAATGTTTTTTTATGTTGTTTTTTTGCAGCCCTAAATTAGTTTTTGACCTAGTGTTCATATGTATAATTAATTTAGGCGAAAATGAAAAAATTGCTCTGTAAAAATCTCATTATTTTTTTGAGTTTAATTGCCGCATCTTGTTCGTCACAAAATGATCAACAAACAAAAATTAGAATTG
>CAMDMO010000122.1 GCA_945902255.1 Rickettsia typhi
TAGGCTGAAATCTCGTGAGTTTCTGCGAAAATTTTTCCAATTTCAAAATTAGTTCCAATTAAAAAAGGCATTTCAAATGTGAAAAAATGTACAGGATATCCGAAAGAGTTAGACATTAAATATCCTGAAAGTGGAACTAAAATCATTAAAATATAAAGAGCCGCATGAACAATGTGAGAGGCTATTTTTTCTATTTTAACCATGTTTTTAGGTAGTGCAGGGGCTTTTTTAATGAAGCGGTTTATGATGCGAACTGCAACTAATAATAAAACTAAAACTCCAAGAGATTTGTGAAGATTATAAATCTCCATGCGGTTAGGCGATTCTTTGTTTAAAAATTCTGCCATGTAAATTCCAAGACCAAGAAGAAAAATTATCACCGCGGCCATTGTCCAGTGTAAGATGCGAGAAGAGAGGGCGTATTTTTGAACTGACATATTTATTTATTAAATTTTTTTATAAAATTTTTGTAGAATTTTTTATCTATTTTTATTTTGGCCAAATCTTTTTCAAATAAAAGGAAAAAAATTGTTAGGATGGTTCCTAAAATTAGAGTTGATGATATAATTTTTAGCCAAAAATCAACTATATTATATCCAACTAAAGTCACCAAAGAATATTCATCAATTGCCTTGTAATATATATATTTAAATCTTCCGGCTGTTATTGATTGTGGAAGGGATCCCGCCTCTTTTTCTATATATTTTAATTTTTCAATTTTTTCAACAATCTTGCTATAATTTTTAGAATATTTAGCGCTATTCGAAGATAAAATAAATATTCGATCTGAATCATCTTTGCTAATCACATTTTTACTAATAACTATAAATGCATTAGGAGAATTTATAGATGATTCAATTTTGCTGATTAGTTTTTTAAAATTTATTCCAAAAACAATTGTTCCTTTATATTCATCATTAGAGCTTGAAATTCCAATGCCAGCTGGAATAATGTGACTATTGGTTATAACGCCATAATCTGGTTTAGAAATTTGTAATTTCCATGGTTCATATCGAGCGCTCCAAATATAAAATCTTTCGGTTAAATTATCTGGATCTTGTTTAACGCCACTAATTGTATTTACTGATAATTTATTATTTTTATCGCTCCAGCTAAAACTTCCCCAAGACATAATTGAGTCAGTTTGAACTTTTAACTTTGCGGTTTCTTTAAATAAATTATTAATAAAATATAAGTCATTATATTTATTATTATTAGCAATTTGTTTTCCAAGATAGGTTCCAAGAGTTGAAACATAATCAAGA
Organism: Rickettsia typhi; assembly: GCA_945902255.1. Taxonomy (GTDB): domain Bacteria; phylum Pseudomonadota; class Alphaproteobacteria; order Rickettsiales; family UBA1997; genus UBA2645. Next base: position 1,266 of record CAMDMO010000122.1, read on the forward strand.
TTATCGGAAACAATATTATTAATTTTGCGTGAATCAGTTAGCAAACTGTGTCTAGTTACATTTATTTCAATTACATAATTTATTACAAATGAGATTATAAAAATTATAATAAATGCTTTTTTGTTAATTTGTGGTATGAATTGTGTCATATGCCTTTTGCTTGTTTTTTAATAACCAATGAGAAATAAAGTAAGACAGAAATAATAGACAGATTATGTATAAGTTTTGCCTTTACCAAACTATGTAGGGTGAAGCTTGATATTATTATGAAATCTTGATGAATTGGATCAGTACGGCTATGGTCAAAGTTAAGTTTACTTAAGTAATCTAATCGAATAAATGTTGCAATTTTTTATCTTAAATAATCCCATTTTAATACAATGATAATTGAAAATTTATCTTCGTTAAAGTTAGTTAAAGCAGCGGTAATAGGCGATCCAATATCTCACTCCTTATCGCCTAAAATTCATAATTTTTTATTAGAGAAATATAATATTGATGGAGCTTATATCGCGGTTAGAGTTCCAAAAGATGAGCTGCAAAATTCAATAAAATTTCTTATAAAAGAAGGCTTCGCAGGCTTTAATGTTACTTTGCCACACAAGGAAGAAATATTTAAAATTTGTGATTTTAAAAGCAAAGTCGCCTCTTTAACTGGTGCGGTTAATACTGTTGTTGTAACTGAAGATAAAAAAATATTCGGACATAATTCTGATGCGGAAGGTTTTGTAAATAATTTAAAAAATTCTTATCCAGATTTTAATTTAAAAAATAAAACTGCCTTTGTTATTGGCGCTGGAGGAGCTGCGCGCGCTATAGTTTACAGTCTAATTAAAGAAGGTATTACTAATATTTTTATTACTAATCGCGGTGAAAATCGTGCATTTGAGCTAATCAAAAATTTCTCTGATTTTTCGAATGAAAAAAAATGTGAAATAAAATTTTTACAATTAAAAGATTTTGAAACAAATCTTAATAAATGTGATTTGTTGATAAACTCTACATCAATGGGAATGGCGGGGCAAGAGCCGCTTATAATTAATTTGGCAAATTTAAATAAATCTGCAGTTGTTTATGATATTGTTTATAAACCTCTAATGACTGATCTTCTTATATCTGCTCAAAAAAACGGTAATAAAATTGTTACGGGAATTGGTATGTTAGTTTATCAAGCTTTAATTGGTTTTGAGTTGTGGTTTAAGAAAAAACCTGTTATAGATTTAAAACAGCTAGCCGAAATATTAATCGATCAATAAATATATGAATTTTATTAAATCAGTTTTTCGTTTTATCAAAACATTAATTACCTCAGTAATTTTGGTTTGTTTTGTGATTTTTATGGTAACGAATCGTCAAGAGGTTTCCGTAAGTCTTTCACCATTACCATTTATGATAGAGACCAGAGTTTTTATAGTGATGATTTTTACATTTGTTATGGGGGTTTTGTTTGGATTTTTAGCAATTTCACCTAACTTAATTGGTAAAACCATTACTAACTTTAGGAATAATCGTAAAATTAAAAAGCTTGAGAAGGCCGGTGGGGCTTCTTAGTAAAAAAAGCTAATGGTCATTTTTAGATAAAGTTGATCGTGTATGAATTACTTGCCCAAGAATCATCCTTCGACAAGCTCAGGACGACTTTGGCTGGGCAATAAAAACTTCAAAGTCATTTCCGGCTTCTTGAAAGTCATCCCGAGCTTGTCGAAGGATGATTCTTGGGCAAGGAATTCAGACATAATCAAAAAAATCTTATCAATATTAAAAAAAATCAATTCATTTGTTGATTTCAAACTTTTAGTAAATAATATATTCCACAGAGATTGACTATCCCACCATATTAAATGCTGTAGTTTCCTACTTTTAAGCATCTTTCAACAATTTTAATCATATATTATGGCAACAAACTTAACTATAATGGGCAACAAGGAAATTCTGTTGGTCGCTGAAAATATTGCTCACGAAAAAGGCATCACCTTGCAAGAGGTTGTAGAGGCTATGGAAGAAGGCATTAAACTTGCCGCCAAGAAAAAATATGGCCACCACCTTGATATTGAATGCAGAATTGACAAAAAATCTGGTCAAATAAAATTATTCAATCGCCTAGAAGTTGTTGCCAATGATATGGAAGATTTTGATGTGAGAACTCACATTACTTTAAAACATGCAAAGCAAGAAGATCCAAATGCTAATCTTGGTGATTTTGTGGTGCAAGAATTGCCTCCAATCGATTTAAATCGTGTAGTTGCGCAAGTTGCTCGTAATGAAATTATTCGTAAAGTTAAAGAAGCTGAAAAAAATAAAGAATATAACGAATTTAAAGAAAGAATTGGTGATATTGTTAGCGCTTCAGTGAAAAAAGTTGGTCTAAAAAATATTGTTATGGAAGTTGATGGTTATGAAGCTGTTATTCATGAAAGTGGCTTAATTCCTCGTGAAAATTTCCGCGTTGGTGATCGTATGCGCGTTTACATTGAAGATGTTCGCAAAGAACCTCATGGTGCGCAAATTTTCTTATCTCGCACTCATCCACAATTTTTGGCTAAGTTGTTCGAGCAAGAAGTGCCAGAGCTTTATGATGGAAATATCGAAGTAAAATCAGTGGTTCGCGATCCTGGTTCTCGCGCTAAAATTGCAATCTATTCTCGTCGTGATGATATCGATATCATTGGTTCTTTCATTGGTATTAG
>CAMDMO010000123.1 GCA_945902255.1 Rickettsia typhi
CTATTCTACCCATATTTAAGTTAGATTTAAAGTTAATATAAATCATGGATTTTATCCATGATTTGTTTTAATTTAAATCGAACCGAATTGGTGAACTTTTACAATCCTGATCTTGTCGAAGGATGATTCTTAAGTACGGATTTTTAAGCGCCATCATTATTTTTTCAAACTTACCATCATCCTCGATGTTTTACATCAAAGATGGTAATTACATTTTATTTCAATACACATGGCATAATAATATCTCCCCACGAACCAAAGGCGCCACACCTTCTGGTTGGATATTTTGACCCTCCCCTATAGCCAGTAGGACATAATCCGCCATTGCTATCAGAGCTGTAATTAGCATTTACTATTTCACCAAATCCAGCATCTGGCCACTTAAAAGTTAAGTTTGGATAAAGACTAGCCTGACTTGACGCGCTTCCAACACACTTAATTAAATTTAACAAATTAAAATCAACCGCCATTTGCTCTAAAGTTTTATAAAATAAAATATCATCAAAAGCTGCTCCATTAGGCGATGAAGCTAAAAATGAAGAATTAAAAAAAGAGCTTTCAGTGCCACGATTATAAAAATTTCCACTTTGACTAGAGAAGCTAGTTCCGTAATAAGTATTATTCAAAGTGTTATAACCCTCGTCACTATTAGGGTTTGGAGCTGCATTTTGCGAAGTAGAATTGGAGTTAAAAGCACCACTTTTATTTGCCCCATAACTTATAATAACAAAAATCGCTTTAGGAACAGAGGCTTCACTGTGAGTAACTTCAATAGCTTCAGTGGTGTTATTTATAAAATTTTCGTAAACACTAATTTTGTTAGTGCGATTAGCAATAGTGCTAATATCAACCGTTGTATTAGCTGCCGTGCCGAAGTCAGCGGCTATTCCATAACCTTTAATCATAACATAAGCAAACTTACTGCCAAAGGCATCTTCGGCCATTTCGCTTTTAAGACCCAAAGTTTTTGAAGGAATCATTCCATAATAAACATTATCACTTCCACTTGATTGCCAAACTCCGCTGCTAGGTGCTGGAAGAGATGAACAAGAAACTTCAACGCCATAATTAGAATCAGTTTTAGATAGCAACATCGAAGCTGGACAAGGAATTCTGCCATTGGCAGCTAAATAACGCCCCATCGCTTCATAAACTTCTTTTTGGCGCTCTTTTGTAATCTTAATTTTTGCGTTATTAATTGAGATAATCGAAACTCCAAAAGCACCACTAATTAAAATTGATGACACCAAAACAACAATTGAAAGCTCTAGCAAGGTAAAGGCTTTGATTGTTTTTTTTCTTTGCGACATTTTTTAAGTAAAATAGTTTTTTAAGAACCGTTTTGCAAACATGGATTTAATACATTTTCCCAATTACCATAAGCTCCACATTTCCTAGTTGGAGACATTGGACCTGCGGTATATCCAACCGGACAAACTGTGCTTAAATTTATAGTTTGATAACCACTAACAATTTGTCCATATTTTGCCGCCGGCCAAGCAATTTGAACTGCACCATAATAATTATAAGAGTTGGTGCTAGTATCAGCTTCACATTGAATTAAATTTAATAAGTTAAAATCTGACACCATCTCGTCTCTAGTTTTGTAAAATAAAATATCATCAAATGTTTCACTATTAGAAGATGCTAAAAAAGGCAATGCTGAAGGATAGCTATAATTATAAAAATATGCCTTTCCTTGATTTGGGGTATCAAGCAAAGAAGCGCAATTTAAAATTTCATCAGCATCAGTGTAGGCGCTATTTTGCGATGTTGAATTTGCAGGAAATGCACAACTTTTATTAGCGCCATAACTTATTAATACGAACATTCCACTAGCTGTAAGCCTTGTCACTGATGAGCCATCTTTTTGATGAATTCTAATTTTATTATCTTCAGAAGAATCAAGAGAATCAGCATTATAAACATAGCCAGATCCATTTCCCGTATAATTTGATGCATCAAGAACGCCGAATGTAGCAGAACTGGTATATCCTTTTAAAATTACATAAGCAAATTTACTGCCAAAACCATCTTCCGCCATATCTTTTGAAAGTTTTAAAGCTTTAATTGGAATCATTCCATAAACCACATTTGGATTTTGTTCCGATTGCCAAATTCCAGCGGCACTAGTTAGAGTTTTATTACACTCAACTTCTAAACCATAAGAAGCATTATTATTGACTAATTGAGCTGATGCAGGGCAAGGCAACCTGTGATTAGCTGCAAGATATTCTCCCATCGCCTTATAAATTTCTTTCATGCGATCCTTAGTAACACTATCTCTAGCATCTCTTATAACGCCAATAGAAACGCTCATTACGGTGGTTGCTAAAATGGCAATAATTAAAATTACAACCGAAAGCTCGAGCAGACTAAATGCTTTTCTAATTCTCTTTCTTTGCTTTATTTTCAAGTTTTTGTAAATTTATTTTGACAATTCATAATTGTTTTTCTATCTTTTGCGACCTTGTTTTATCTAAGAAGAAAAAAAATTAATGGGGATATAGCTCAGTTGGTAGAGCACCTGCTTTGCAAGCAGGGGGTCAGGAGTTCGAGCCTCCTTATCTCCACCATTTTTACTTCACATTCACATTTTCCGCAAAAAATCTTCTCATTTCTTCAAGCAAGAATTGATGTTCGAAATTTAAGTGTCCAGCACCTTCAACCGTAACTAGTCTTTTTGGCGCAGTTATTGATTCAAAAAGCTTCTTTCCCTCTAAATAAGCAACAACCCTATCTTCAGTTCCGTGAAATATTAAAACTGGTGCAGAATTTTTATTGGCATATTTAATTGATTCAAATTTATCTTTTAAAATTAAATCTACCGGAACAAACCAATAACTATTTTGAGCAACATTTGCAATTGAAGAAAATGGCGACTCTAAAACCACTGCAAATACCTTAAATTCTGCAGATAATTGCATCGCAACTCCAGAGCCAAGAGACTCGCCAAATAAAATAATATCCTCTGGCTTATAATTATTTCTTATCAAAAAATTTATCGCAGTTCTAGCGTCGTTAAGCAAACCAGCCTCGGAAGGGCTTCCACCACTTCCATAATATCCACGATAACTTATTGCCAAAATTCCAAAACCTTCTTTGGCAAAATCTTTTATTTTGCTACTTCTATCACCTAAATTTCCTGCATTGCCGTGAAAATATAAAATAATTTTTCCATTTGAAATATCTGGCTTTTTATACCAAGCGAATATTTCAATATTATCTTCTGTAGCTAATTTTTTTTCTTCAAACCCGTCCAATTTATAACTCGCCAAAGATAAAATTTCTCCTCTTGGACGATATTGCAAATTTCTTTGAAAGAAAAATAAAAAACACAATATTGCGATATAAATTAATAACGCCGCTATTACTGATTGCTTTAGACTTTTAGACATTTAGACATTTTTTAACTATTTTTTAAAAGGGGTCAGACCCCTTTTGATGAAAAGGGGTCTGACCCCTTTTTATATTTCATAATTTAAATTACAATTTGCAACCTCAGATTCGCAAAATATCCAAGATTCAGTTTTCATGGAATTTAAAAATTTTTTCACATCAATCAGACTTCCCTTTTTATCAAAAGTTAAGATCACTTCATAGTTATTAAATTTGGAATCAAAAATTGGTAGAGGAAAAAAAGAAGAAATTTGATAAGCGGGTTTTGAATAAACATAGCTAGCGACATTATTTCCGCTTTTATCAATCCATTTATTTTTTGCAAAACCATATTTTTTGATAATTTTAAACGAAGAAGTTCCAAGCTCTATGTTACTTTTATAAAGACCAATAACCCTTCTATTTCCTTGCCCCTGACAAGAAAAAATAAATAATATTGATAAAAAAATTAAAAGATTTTTAGTTCTGTTCATAGGCTATTTGATGGTGAGTTTAAGGTGTTTTTTTGCTCTTCAAGTTTAATTATTTCATTCATTAAAATAATT
>CAMDMO010000124.1 GCA_945902255.1 Rickettsia typhi
ATTTGACTAAGAATTTTTTGTGGATCAACAATATATCTCTGCAAATCTTTTAAACGCTGAGATTTTTTTTCTAATAAATTTTTTGGTAAAAATTCCAATTTTTCACTTAAAAAATTTAACTGATTTTTTAAATCTAATAAAATAGGAGTTGCGAATTCCGCTGCTGCCGTTGGCGTTGGTGCACGAAGATCTGAAACATAATCAATTAAAGTTGTATCAGTTTCATGTCCTATGGCAGAAATAATTGGAATTTCTGATTTAAAAACTTCACGAATTAGCTCTTCATCACTAAAAGGAAGTAAATCTTCAAAAGACCCTCCACCTCTTGCAATAATTAGAACATCTGGCCTTTTTTCATTTTTTAATTTATTAAAAAATTTAATTGCATCAATAATATTCTTCGCGGCTTTATCACCTTGCACTAAAGTTGGATAAAGTATCATATTAAGTGGACAGCGATTTTGAATACGATGTTTTATATCTTCAATAACCGCACCTGTTTCCGAGGTTATTACTCCAATAATTTTTGGGAAAAATGGAATTTTTTTCTTATGAATATCGTCGAATAAACCTTCTGCCAAAAGCTTTTGTCGCCTTTTTTCAATCATCTCTAAAATTGCACCAATTCCAGAAATTTCTAGTTTTTCAACAATAATTTGATAATTTGACCTACCTTCATAAGTGGTAATTTTTCCAGAAGCTGTAACTTGTAATCCATCGGCAATTTCAAAATTTACCAACTGTGCCATATTGCGAAAACAAACCGAAGAAAGAGTCGCATCCTCATGTTTTAATGAAAAATAAAGATGACCTGATGAAGCGCGTTTAAATCCAACAATCTCACCTTTGATTCGCACATAGCCGAAAGCATCTTCAACTATGCGTTTAATAGATCGCGAAAATTCAGAAACTGTAAATTCTGGAATGTTAAAACTCATTTTTTAGGAACATAAAAACTTAATTAAGATTTAAAGGTGAGAATTTTATTGATATTTTGCAATGATTTATTACATTTTCTGCAGAAGAAATCTTCCCTTAACTTCGGAGTCTATTTTGCTTAAAAAAATCAAATCTTTAAATCTTTCTGGCGCTAACACTTTACCAATTATTGAAGGTGGAAAAGGCGTTGGAGTTACTAATGGTATCACCGCAGGTCATTTTGCTAAAGCTGGTGCAATTGGAACATTTTCTGGAGTTAATGCTGATTACATTGACGAAAATGGCAACTATATTCCTTTAGTATATAAATCTCACACTCGTCGCGAAAGGCATGAAGAGCTTGTTGCTGACAGCATTAGAGGCGGAATCTCTCAAGCCAGAATTTCACACGATATTTCTGGTGGCGCCGGCAGAATTCACATGAATGTTTTGTGGGAAATGGGTGGAGCGGAAAGAATTTTACACGGAATTTTAGAAGGAGCTAAAGGCTTAATTCACGGCGTAACTTGTGGCGCTGGAATGCCTTATCGTCTTGCTGAAATTGCTGAAAAATATAGCATATATTATTATCCAATCGTTTCTTCAATGCGCGCTTTTCGTGCTTTATGGAAAAGAAGTTACCACAAAGCAAAAGATTTACTTGGCGGCGTAGTTTATGAATGCCCTTGGCGCGCCGGTGGTCACAACGGCTTATCAAATGCCGAAGATCCAAATGCTTATGAAGATCCATATCCTAGAGTTGCAGAACTTCGCGCTTTCATGAATTCAGTTGGATTAGAAAATGTTCCAATCGTTATGGCTGGTGGGGTTTGGAATCTTGATGAATTTGAACATTGGTTAGATAATCCAGAAATTGGACCAATCGTATTTCAATTTGGCACTAGACCAATCGTAACCAAAGAATATCCAGTTCCAGAAGCTTGGAAACAAAAACTTCTAACTCTAAAAGAAGGAGATGTTTACCTAAATCGCTTTAGCCCAACTGGTTTCTACTCTTCCGCAGTTGAAAATGATTTTATTCGCGAATTAAAAGGACGCGAACTTAGACAAGTTGAATATCGCGCCAAAGCAATTGATCAATTTAATACTGAAATTCCTTTTGGTCAAAGAGGTCGCGTGGTTTACATTAAACAAGAAGATAAAATAAAAGTTGATGAATGGATGAATAAAGGTTATGTTGAAGGAATGAAAACTCCTGATGAAACCTTGATGTTTGTTGATAAATCAAAAGCTGCACAAATTTTAACCGACCAAGTGAATTGCATGGGATGCTTGAGTCAATGTCGCTTTAGTAATTGGTCTGATAAAGAAGAAATGAAATATACAACAGATCGCAAAGCTGATCCTAGAAGTTTTTGTATTCAAAAAACTCTACAAGATGTTCGTCACGGAATTGATATTGAAAATCAGCTTATGTTTTCTGGTCACAGCGCTTATCGTTTTGCGACTGATCCATTTTACGCTAATGGTTTTATTCCAACAATTCAGCAGCTTGTAGATAGAATTATGGCGGGTAAATAAAGCTAAAATGACAGTTAAAAAATCAAAAACTAAATTTATATTTATCACTGGAGGCGTGGTTTCTTCGCTTGGAAAAGGCTTAGCTTCCGCTTCTCTTGCTGCTTTATTGCAAGCTCGTGGCTATAGCGTAAAATTACGAAAACTTGATCCTTATCTAAATATCGATCCAGGAACAATGAGTCCAACCCAGCATGGTGAAGTTTTTGTAACTGAAGATGGTGCAGAAACCGATCTTGACTTAGGGCATTACGAAAGATTCACCGGAGTTGATGCTAAAAAATCAGATAATGTAACCGCTGGTCAAATTTACTCCAACTTACTTTCTAAAGAGCGTAAAGGTGATTATCTTGGTGGAACGGTTCAAGTAATTCCTCATGTTACTGATTTAATTAAAGAGTTTATTTTACACGATATAAAAGATGTTGATTTTGCTCTTTGCGAAATTGGTGGAACCGTTGGAGATATTGAAGCCCTACCCTTCTTTGAAGCAATTCGCCAACTTGGTTACGAATATGGACAAGAGCGCTGTGCTTTTTTACATCTAACTCTACTTCCTTACATTGAAAGTGCTGACGAACTAAAAACTAAACCAACTCAACATTCGGTAAAAGAATTAAGATCAATTGGAATTCAACCAAGCGTGCTTTTATGTCGCGCTGAAAGACCGGTTAGCAAAGCTCATTTAGAAAAAATTGCTAAAATGTGCTCAGTTCCAATAACATCTGTTATTGCGGCGCCTAATGCTAAAAGCATTTACGAAGTTCCTATAATTTACCATAAAAATGGTCTTGATACTGAAATTTTGAAATTCTTTAAATTAGATTATAGCAAAAAACCAGATCTTTCTAAGTGGACTAAAATTAAAGATGCTATTGAAAATCCAAAAGGAGAGGTAAATATTGCAATCGTTGGAAAATATACTGACTATCGCGACTCTTACAAATCACTTCTTGAAGCTATTGATCACGCTGCATTTTCTCTAAAAGTAAAAGCCAATATTGTTTGGGTTAATGCCAGAACTAACAAAGATAATTTACCAAAAAATATCGATGCAATTCTTGTTCCAGGTGGTTTTGGTGAAGATGGAACTGAAGGAAAAATTTCAATGATTGAACATGCTAGAGTCAAAAAAATTCCATATCTTGGCATTTGCTTCGGAATGCAAATGGCGGTGATCGAATATGCTCGCAACATGCTTGGAATAAAAGACGCAACCTCTAGTGAAATTTCTAAAAAAGGTAGTTTTTTAATTGGCATGATGCATGAATGGCAAGATAAATTAGGTAAAAAAACTAAAAAATCAGGATCTGACCTCGGCGGCACAATGAGACTTGGAGCCTATCCATGTAAACTTACCAAGGGATCACTCGCTGAAAAAATTTATAACAAATCTAGTATTTCTGAACGCCATCGCCATCGCTTTGAGGTAAATATTAACTTTAAAAATAAACTGGAAAAATCTGGCTTAATTT
>CAMDMO010000125.1 GCA_945902255.1 Rickettsia typhi
TTTGTTAAAGTAAAAATTCCTCTACCAGAATTTTCTTTGACTGATCTGTTTGATGAAAATAAAAATTTTTCTAAAAAAGATTTAACTAAAAAATATTCTTTGATTAATTTTTTTGCATCTTGGTGCACAACCTGCAGAGAAGAGCATGAGATTTTGCTGCGTCTGCAAAGCGAAGATATTATTGATATGTATGGAATTGCGTGGCGAGATATTGATGATAACACAAGATCTTATTTAAGCAGCAATGGCAATCCATTTAAAAAAGTCGCAAAGGATAACACTGGCTTATTCACCAAAATAACCAATATTAATGCCGTTCCAGAAACCCTGATTGTAGATCGAAACGGCGAGGTTGTTTTGCGCTTTCGCGGCAATTTGCAAGAATTTTCTATTGATGAAATTAAAGAATTTTTAAAAAATCATCGCTAAAAATCACTTACAGTTAAATGTGCTTTGACCAGTAATAGCAGAAACGATTGATGGCGCACCAAACATTGCAGCAATACCAGCTGCCACACCAATCATCAAACCCCAAGAAACTTTACCAGTGAAAAAACCGATACCGATAGAAATAATCGCAAAAGCAGCAAATGCTTTACCAGCACTTCCAGTTACGATATTTAGAGCGTTACACATTGTATTAACTAAAATATTGTTGCTATCAGTTGCGGTAGATCCAGTATCTCCAATAGCTGCAAAAGCTTCAGAAGATATAGATGGAACAAATATAGGGGCGGCAATCGTCAAGCAGAAAAAAGATATAATAAAAATATTTGATATAAAAAAAGATTGTTTTTTCATAATTAATACTTGAGTAAAAAAGTTAAAAAATAATTGTCTATAGAGACCGCTCTGATATAAGAAGTGTCTTTTATAAATTCAAGACCAACAAAACAAAAAAAGCCGACTTCTTATTTTCTAAGAAAGTCGGCTTTTATTTTTTAACAAATTTTGTAACTTAAGATGCTTTTGCAACTTTTACTTTAACTTCTTTTTTTACGATTTCTTTCTTTTTTTCTTTAACAACCTGAACTTCACTTAACTTTCCAGATTTAATTAACTTTCTTTTAACTTGATTTCTAAGGCTAACTGCTAAGTCAGTTAATTTTGAATGACGACAATTTACCAAGAAACTGTCAATATTGCCATATTTATTAACTGTGCGAAGAGTTGAGGTTGCAATTCTTAAAGTTAAATCAACACCAAGAACATCACTGTGAAGTGATAGAGTTCTTAAATTTGGCAAGAATCTTCTTCTAGTTTTACGATTAGAGTGAGAAACATTATTACCGCTTGCCACAGTAACGGCAAGTAGTTCACATTTTTTAGACATATTAAAAAGCTTTTATAAATTATTTACAGTTAAACGAACTTTGACCAGTAATAGCAGAAACGATTGATGGCGCACCAAACATTGCAGCAATACCAGCTGCCACACCAATCATCAAACCCCAAGAAACTTTACCAGTGAAAAAACCAATACCGATAGAAATAATCGCAAAAGCAGCAAATGCTTTACCAGCACTTCCGGTTACGATATTTAGAGCGTTACACATTGTATTAACTAAGATGTTGCTATCATCTGTTGCGGTAGATCCACTATCTCCCATTGCTGCAAAAGCTTCAGAAGATACAGATGGAACAAATATAGGGGCGATCGCCAAACAGAAAAATGATAGAGCAAAAATTCTTGTTAAATATGATTTTTTCATAAGCAAAGTTTGTTAAGATTTTAAGAAATGCTACTAAATTAAGAGCGCAAGCAAAATTGCATTGGCAACTCTAAAATGCAATAAAGAATTAATCAATTACTTTTTATTGTGTCATAATATTTTTATCTCCCACTCTAAATCAATTCCACTCTTCTCTTTTACCAATTTTTGCACTTTATTTCCAAGGTCAATTAAATTTTGAGCCGAAGCATTTCCCTGATTAATCATAAAATTACAATGTTTTTCAGAAATCTGGGCATCACCTTCTCTTAAGCCTCTGCAGCCCGCTTCATCAATTAATTGCCAAGCTTTTTTTGCTAAAGAATTTAAGGGTTCAGGATTTTTGAAAGTACTTCCACCTGTTTTGGCGCGAATTGGTTGCGCCGCTTCGCGCTTTAAATTCAAATCAGCAATTTTTTTAGCAATCGCCTCACTGCTGGAGTGCTTGCCCTCAAATATAGCTTCAATAAAAATTAAATTTTTTGTAATTTTACTTCCTCGATAAAAAAATCCAAAATCAGAATTGGTTAACTCAATAATATTTCCTGCAAAATCAATTGCCTTTGCACTAATTAAAATTTGCGAAATATCAGATCCATAACAACCAGCATTCATTGCAATAGCGCCCCCGATTGATCCGGGAATGCCAGTTAAAAATTCTAAATTTTCTATTGCAGCGTTTTTGGCATAAATTGCTGCATTACCACACAAAGCTGCGGCGCCAACTTTAAGAAAATTATTCTCACAAGAAACTTGTGAAAATTCTCCACCCAATCTTATTACCACACCCTTAATACCACCTTCCTTAATGATCACATTTGAAGCGGCGCCAAGAATTGTTAAAGGAATTTCCTCTGGTTTTTTTTGCAAAAATTCTTGCAGATCTAAAATATCTTTTGGGCGAAATAAGATTTCTGCTTTAGCTGGAACATTAAACCAGTTTTTGAGCTCTGCATCAAAACGATAAATGCCTCTGACTTGCGGTAAGTTTTTCATTTGTTAATTAAGTTAAATATTACCGATGTTCGCCCTTCTAGTGCCGCCTTTTTCTGATATTTTGTTTTAACCCAATCTTTGGGAAAAACCTGCCAATCTTTTTTCTCTGAGGCTGTCCAAACAAAGTTTTTATTTTTTAAAATTGCTGATAAAATCCATGTTTTATATAGGTCATGATCCGTTGCTATTACTAGCTTTCCACCGCTTTTTATTTTTGGAGATAAAATTTTTTCTAAAAATTCCACATTAATTAATCGACGCTTAAAATGCTTTACTTTTGGCCAAGGATCAGGAAATAAAATATAAACTTCATCAAAAAAATTGGGGGCAAAATCATTTAGCAAGATTCTGATATCTTGACGAGAAATTTTTAGATTTTTTAATGGCTCTTTTTCTAATTTAGCCAATAAATTCACCACTCCATTTAGATGTGGCTCTGATCCTAAAAATAAAATATCTGGATTATTTTTTGCCTTTTCAAATAGAAAATCACCAAAACCGAAACCTATTTCTAAGGAAATTTTTGATGAAGAAAAATTAGCATCTTTAATTTCATAAATCGGTAAAAGCTCTTGCAAAAGAGAATTTTTATGATCAGAAAGTTTGCGACTTTTAATGCGCCCAAAACTTCTAATTAAGCGTCCATTTTCTGGGCTTCTTTGATCTTTATTGTGATAATTTTTTGACTCTTGCTTCATGCCTTCCGCCTTCAAATTTTGTTGCAAGAAATGATTTTATAATCGCAATTGCAGCTTTTTCTGTTATGATGCGAGCTCCTAAACAAACTACATTTGCATCATTATGTTGTCTGGATAATTTTGCTATTTTTGCATTATGGCAAAGCGCTGCACGAATATTTTTGAAACGATTGGCTGCAATTGAAATTCCAACACCGCTTCCACAAATTAAAATTCCAAAATCTGATTTATTTTTAATTTTTTCAGCAATTTTTTGCGCGAAATCAGGATAGTCTACCGATCTTTCTGCAGAGCTACATCCCAAATCTGTAAGCTTAAAACCAATTTTAGAAAATTCTTCGATAATTGATGATTTTAGAAAAAAACCAGCATGGTCAGAAGCAATAAAAATTTTATCAGAAACGCTTTTCATTTATTATGTTTAGTTATTGGCACTGTCGCGTAAACCAACTTTTTCTAAGAAGTTTTTGTGATTTAATTTTTTTTGAAAGGTAAG
>CAMDMO010000126.1 GCA_945902255.1 Rickettsia typhi
ATTTTCTTATCAAATTAACAGCACCAATCCTGCAATAATTTTTAATTCAATTATTGTAATTTCTTGTCTAGATTTGCTTTCAGCTAATGTAAGCCTAGGAATTTCAACTTTAAAAAACTTACAAATTTCGGATGGAAGAGGAAAAACTAGTGAAATAATAATTGATCAAAAAAATATCACAATCATTGACGATAGCTACAATGCCAGCGTTTTATCAATGAAAGCTGGATTACAACACGCCTCTTATTTAAAACAAGCATTGGGCAAAAAAAGAGTAGTAGCTGCACTAGGCGATATGCTTGAACTTGGCGCAAAATCAGAAGAATTACATGGCCAAATTGCGAAATATATAGACAAATATAAAATTGATTTCACTATTTTGACAGGTTTAGAAATGCAAAAATTAGCCAAAAATTTAAATCAGAATAGTTATAAAACTTTTTTAGATTCTGCCGCAGCATCTATTGAAATTAAAGATCTCTTGCAAGATGGAGATATCTTATATATCAAGGGTTCCAGAGGAATGAAAATGGAAAAGATAATTGAAAATTTAACCAATAAAAAAAGTGCTCACTAATCTCGATATTTTACAAAATATTTGGCTTAAATCTTTGATTTGTTTAGCCTCGTCTTATTTAATTGGCTATTTTAGCATCGCTAAATTTCTAGCTTATGTAAATAACAAGCAAATTTGTCGACAACCCATTCGCACAGAAGGCCCTGAGAGCCATATAAAAACTAAAAAAAATACTCCAACCATGGGGGGAATTTTTATTATTCTTGCCACAGCCCTTAGCACCCTACTCTTTCTTAACTTAGAAAATTCTTACATTTTAGTTACGCTTTTAGTCTTTATTTCATTTGGCTTAATTGGACTTACCGACGATTTACTAAAAGTTGTTTATAAAAACCCCAAAGGATTTCGTGGCAGTGTAAAGCTGATCATTCAATTTATCATAATTGGCATAGCTTTTCTATGGCTTGGACATATTGATATGGTTCACTTTGACAATAAAATATTTTTTCCAATTGGACGCGGACATTCAATAACGCTTGATACGGTTATTTATGTGTTATTTGTTATTTTTGTAATTGTTGGAACTTCAAATTCAGTAAATTTAACTGATGGTCTTGATGGTCTTGTAAGCGTTCCTGCAGTGATTAATTTGATATGCCTAACTATCTTAATTTATGCCGCTGCAAATCAAGATTTATCATTAAAATTTTTAGTTCCTAACATACAAGATTCACAAGAATTAATTTTCTTCTGCCTTTCTTTAATTGGAGCAATTCTTGCTTTCTTAACTTTTAATTTAAAGCCAGCAAAAATTTTTATGGGAGATGTTGGAAGTCTAGCAATTGGTGCAGTTCTTGGTTTAATCGCAATTATAATAAAAGAAGAATTTGTCTTCTTTATAATTTCTTTACTATTTGTTACAGAATCCGTTTCAGTAATTTTGCAAGTTGGATCTTACAAATTGCGTAAAAAAAGAATTTTTTTAATGGCACCAATTCATCATCACTTTGAAAAGCTTGGCTGGTCAGAAAAAAAGGTTGTAAGCAGATTCTGGATGGCCTCTTTGTTATTTGCAATTTTGGGAATGGGAATTTTTCTAGCCTAAATAATTATGACTAAAAAACCTCGCATTTATCTATATGATTCAACCCTTCGTGACGGCGCGCAAACTAGCACAATAAATTTTAACACCAAAGATAAAATTGAAATTTCTAAAAAACTTGATGAGTTAGGAATTGACTATCTAGAAGGTGGATGGCCCGGAGCTAATCCAACTGATGATGAATTTTTCGCCAATTTACCCAAACTAAAAAAATCTCAATTTAGCGCTTTTGGCATGACCCGTCGCTCTGGCGTTTCTGCCGCTAATGATCCAGGATTAAATGCCTTAGTTAATAGTGATGTTAAATCTATTTGTATCGTTGGGAAAACTTGGGATTTTCATTTAAAAAACGCTCTAAATATTTCAGAAGAAGAAAATTTTGCAATGATTGCTGAATCAATCGCTTTTATTGTAAAAAAGAAAAAAGAAGCAATTTTTGATGCTGAGCATTTTTTTGATGGCTATAAAGCAAATCCAAAATTTTCTCTAAAATGCATTAAAGCCGCTTATGAATCTGGAGCTAGATGGATTGTGCTTTGCGACACTAATGGTGGCTCTATTCCAAGCGAAATTTCAAAAATTATTAAAGAAGTAACTAAGTATATTTCAGGAGAAAATCTTGGAATTCACTGCCACAATGACACTGGCAACGCCGTTGCAAATTCTATTGCCGCAGTTGAAGCTGGAGTTAGACAAGTTCAGGGAACTATTAACGGACTTGGCGAAAGATGCGGCAATGCTAATTTAATCACCTTAATTCCAACTCTAAGCCTTAAAATGGGATTTGATGTTGGTATTAAAGAAAGCGATTTAAAAAATTTAGTAAAAACTTCAAATTTCTTAGATGATTTATTAAATAAAGAACGCGATAAATTTGCGCCTTATGTAGGGTTTTATGCCTTTTCTCATAAGGGCGGATTGCATGTTTCAGCAGTTGCAAAAAATGCTAAATCTTATGAACATATTGAGCCAGAAAAAATTGGCAATGAAAGACAAATCATGATTTCTGACCAAGCTGGTCGCTCTAATATTATCGCTCGCCTAAAAGAAATTGGCTTAAATGCAAATGACGAAATAAAATCTGCTCAAATTTCTAGCTTAGTAAATAAAGTAAAAGAGCTCGAAGGCAAAGGCTATGCTTATGATGCAGCTGACGCTAGTTTTGAAATTTTAGCCAAAAAATCACTTTCATCCGTCCCAAATTTTTTTGAATTAATCAGCTTTAGAGTGCTTGATGAAATTAGATACGACTCTAAAGGTAAGCCAACCGCACTTTCTGAGGCAACAATAAAAATTAAAGTTGATGGAAAAATTGTAATGACGGTTGCAGAAGGAAATGGTCCAGTGAATGCCCTAGATAAAGCTTTGCGTAAATCTTTAACTAAAAAATATCCAAGTCTAAAAAATGTTCGCTTAACTGATTATAAAGTTAGAATTCTTACTCCATCTGATGGCACACAGGCAATTACCAGAGTGCAAATTGAATCCGCGGATGAAAAAAGTAAAAAATGGACAACAATTGGAGTTTCAGAAAATATCGTTGAAGCCTCTTTTCACGCGCTTCATGATAGCATTACTTATAAGTTGATGAGAGAAGAAAATTAATTACAATGTCAAAATCTTCATATGGCTTACAAACTCTAGATCAAAAAATATCAAACCTTCTAAAGCCTATTTTTTCTGGCAGCAAAAAAGAATTTATCATTATCAATAATTTGGTAAAAAATTGGGAAGAAATTATTGGAAAAAAATATGCTGGATTTTGCTATCCAAAATCTGTCAGTTTTGAAAAAAATGCTATTGGAGCCAAGCTAACAATAGCCGTACACAACCCTTCAATTGGATTTTTTCTAGATAATAGCTCAGATTTTATAATCGAAAAAATCGCCACTCTTTACGGGCATAAAACGATTTCTAGAATTATCATTAAGCAAGAACCGAAAGATGTTGGTAGTAAGATTGAGGAAGAAATAAAGTTATCAAAGAAACAACAAAATGAGTTAGATGATGCACTAAAAGATGTTACAGATCCTCAATTAGCGGCGGTTTTAGATAAGTTGGGAAAGGATATTTTTTATAAAAAATGTTAAGTTAATATCATCATAAAATAAGCCCACTAAAAATTACTTACCTTTATTACAGAAAGATTACCAATTTGATAAATATTACCCTTCTTTTTGAGTTATAATCATTTTTCAAATGGTTATCATTTTCTAGTTTGTCACCCCGTCGAATGACGGGGTCCATCTA
>CAMDMO010000127.1 GCA_945902255.1 Rickettsia typhi
ATATGAGAAAAATATCGATTCATAATTATTTAGTCTTCGATCAAGGAGATGGGGGGATAATTTTTGCGACATATTATGATGATAAGCCAGGATATGCTCTAATGATAAACAATTTAGCAAATGAAAATCTTGTATGTAATATCGATGGTTCTGCAATGTTATTAGATAAGCAAGATATTGTAGAAGGTGCAGAAGGACCTGTTCTGCACATGAATGCAGATTTTTCATCAATTACTTTTCAAATGAGTGGTGAGGTTACTAATGTTATTGAATTTAAAATGGGCGAAGATACTGGTCGATCTCATATAACACATCCAGAAGTGGCTTTTGGAGTTTTGTTGGAAAGTTTAGATGAGGTTTGTTCTTCCGCTGTGGCTACTAGGCCAGGATCATCCACCTTTATATCTGAGGCGGATGAAGCTGCGGCTGCTAGGGGTGGTGGTGGCGTAGGTGCAGCAGCTGGTGCTGGTTCTGGTTCTGCACAAGAACCATCTCCCTCTACTCATCTGGAAGCTACGACGGCTACTAGGGGCGTTGGTGGCGTAGGTGCAGCAGCTGGTGCAGGTTCGGGTGTGAGGGGGTAATTTTGCAGCAATTTTGTAAAGTTAAATAATCATCATCCTTGAATTCGAAGGATTCATAACGCCAGTTCGGGATAATAATTATAAAATTACTCGGTATAATCACCCGCCGCTTGATGGCGGGTCGAAGAGCGAGTGCGTTATCCCGAATTGGCGTTTATAGAGAATTACCACTTTTCGTTCTTTTGTAACGCAACTTGATATAATAAGCCGCCGCTATTAAGGCGCAGATAATTATGCAAGCAGTTATAACTTCATGTAAAAAGTTTTTGATTAACTCTTGATTTTCTCCAATTTCGTATCCAAGCGCGACAAGAACAGCTGCCCATAAGAATGATCCTGCCGTGGTGTAAATATAAAATAATTTAAGATCCATTTTGGCAATTCCAGCGACAATTGAAATAAAGTGGCGCACTCCTAAAACAAGCCTTCCAATAAAGACCGATATAGGTCCGTGGTTTTTAAAATAATTTTCAATTTTTATTATTGTAGCTTCTTTAATAAAAAAATATTTACCAAATTTAAATAAAATTTTACGCCCTAAAGATTTTGCAATATAATAGCTAAATATAGCTCCAAGAAGATTTCCAATCGTTCCAACCATAACTACTAGATAAATATTCATACCGCCAAGAGAAGCGCTAATTCCCGCTGGAATCATGATTAATTCGCTTGGAATTGGAAGTGGAGTGCTTTCTAAAAACATGCCAATAAAAATTCCCAAATAGCCAATTTTATTGATAAAAGCAACTAAGGTTTGAATGATAAAATCAAATAGTGAGTGCATTGGGTTATTTAGTGAAAAAATTGTTGGATAAATTTTTCTATATCAGATTTTTGATAGCGACTAACTCTTTTTGCTTCAATTATTGAGCGGATTTTTTGATAAGTATTAGCTAAGTCGTCATTGATTAAAACAAAATCATATTCTGCAAAATGACTAATTTCATCACGGGCTTTTTTCATGCGATCTTGTACAATATTTTCTGGATCTTGAGCTCTCGCTCTGAGTCTTCTTTCTAATTCTTGCAGGGAAGGGGGGAGAATAAAAATTGATACCACTGAAGCTCGATCAAATTTTTGTTTAATTTGGCGCGCACCTTGCCAGTCAATGTCAAATAATATACAGTTTCCCTTATTTAATTCATCTTTAACTAGTTTTTCTGGTGTTCCATAATGGTTATCAAAAACATTGGCATATTCAACAAACTCGCCATTTTTTACCATTAAATCAAACTGGTTTTTATTGATAAAATTATAATCTAGTCCTTCAACTTCTTGCGGTCTTTTTTGTCTAGTAGTAGCTGAAACGGATAGTTTTATTAGAGGATCGTTTTGAACGATCATTTTACAAAGCGTGGATTTACCAGCTCCTGATGGCGAAGAGATGATTATTAGAAATGGCTGATGATTTATAAACATTTACAAGAAAATATTCCCCATTTATTTGAAAAATGGGGATTATAAATTATTCTGAATCTTTAACAATACTGATATCTGGTGCATCTGGGGCTTTCATTCCAACCACGTGGTAGCCAGCATCTACATGCAGAACTTCACCAGTAACGCCGCTTCCAAGTTCACTTAAAAGAAACACGCCAGCGCCACCAACATCTTTTAAGTCGATATTGCGTCTAAGTGGAGAGTTATATTCATTCCATTTGAAAATTAATCTGAAGTCACCAATTCCGCTTGCTGCAAGGGTTTTTACAGGGCCCGCAGAAATTGCATTAACGCGAATATTGTCTTTTCCCATATCCATTGCAAGGTAACGAACACTTGCTTCCAAAGCTGCTTTAGCAACTCCCATTACATTATAGTGAGGCATAACTTTTTCAGCGCCGTAATAGCTAAGAGTAATAATGCTTCCGCCGCCAGCATTTTTCATTAATGGTTCAGCTTCTTTTGAAACTACAGCAAGTGAGTAAGCTGATATATTCATAGTGTTAGCGAAATTTGCAGCGCTAGTATCAAGATATTTTCCGCGTAATTCTTCTTTATCAGAGTAAGCGATTGCATGCACAAGAAAATCAAGTTTACCCCATCTTTTTTCAAGTTCTTCAAAAACTTTTTTTACTGAATTAATATCTGTTACATCACAAGGAAGGACTATATCAGATCCAACTGATGCAGCTAATGGTTCAACTCTTTTTTGCAAAGCATCACCTTGAAAAGTGAAGGCAAGTTCAGCGCCATATTTTTTTGCTTCTTCGGCTATGCCCCAAGCGATTGAGCGGTTATTTGCAACGCCCATAATCAATCCTTTTTTACCTTGTAAAATAGTCATATTTGTTAATTTAATTGTTAAGTGTTAATAAAGCCAAGGAGTTTCGCTTTGGTTGCGATTTTCAAAGGCTTCAATGTCATTAGCCTTTTGCAAGGTTAGACCTATATCATCCAATCCTTCGATTAGACAATGTTTTCTAAAACTATCAATCTTAAATTTATAAATCTTATTTGCAGCCCTCACTTCTTCTTTTGCTAAATCAATAGTGAAGCTATTATCTTTTTGACTTGCAAACTCTAATAAATCTTTAATTTCTTCACCAGATAAGGTAATTGGCAAAATTCCATTTTTAAAGCAATTATTAAAAAATATATCAGCAAAAGAAGTGGCTATTACGCAGCGAATTCCAAAATCAAGTAATGCCCAAGGAGCGTGTTCACGGCTAGATCCGCAGCCAAAATTTTCGCTGGCAACTAGAATTTTAGAGTTGCGATATTCTTTTTTATTTAAAATAAAATCAGGGATTTCTTTTTCGCTTAAATCGTAACGCATTTCGTGAAAAAGATTTTTACCTAACCCAGTTCTTTTAATGGTTTTTAGAAATTGTTTTGGAATGATCATATCAGTATCAATATTGATCAAATCTAGTGGCGCAGCAATTGAAGTTAGTAAATTAAATTTTTCCATTTTTTGTTTAAATACCGATAGAAGTGGCGTTAATAGAGCTATTAAACTAATAGCCTTCTAAATTACAAGCCTATTTTTTCTAAATCTTTTTTAATCTGAATTTTTAAATCTTCAATTGAAGAAAATTTTTTTTCTTCACGAATAAAATCAACAAACTCAACTATAATTTTTTTACCATAAACATCTTGAGAAAAATTTGGAATATGCGTTTCAAAAACTGGTAGAAGGCCGCTGGCAATAGTTGGTTTAATGCCAAAATTAGTAATTGAAGAAAATTTTTCTTTTAAGTGGGGGATAAAACTTATGGTTTTGTAAACCCCAAATTTTGGTTTTATAATGTG
>CAMDMO010000128.1 GCA_945902255.1 Rickettsia typhi
TCTAATCACCCGCCCTCAAGGGGCGGGTGATTAGACCGAGTGAATTATCGGCGAATTGGCGTTTGTGAGAAAGTATTATAAATAAATTATGAGTTTAGAAAAAATCCTCTGCCTAATTATTTTAATCGAAGGTTATATAGTATTGGCAGTTGAACTGCTTGCAATTAGACAAATTATTCCATTTGTTGGAAATGGCATTGAAACAATAGCAATTGTGGTGGCGGCGGTTTTGATGCCACTGGCAATTGGCTATTATGTTGGTGGAAAATATAAGGCTCATCAAGTAAAAAAACGCTTTATTACCATTAGAGCAAAATTAATTAATAATGTTAAAATAGCGGCCTTTATATTGGCTTTAGGCCTTTCTTACTTAACTTTGCAAATATTTTTTCCAATTTTAGATTTAATTGGAATCAGTCACAGAGTTATTCAAACCACGATTTATTCAACTCTATTCATAGCTTTTCCAGTTTTTTTACTTGGTCAAACGATTCCACTTATTAGCAATTATTTTTCGCGCGATAAATTGTCAAAAATAGCCGGAAAAATGCTGTTTTTTTCTACGATTGGATCTTTTTTAGGATCAATTATTTCCACATTAATATTGATGAGTTTTATCGGCGTGAATAACACCGTGATAATCACGATTATTTTAATGGCGATTTTAGTATTAATTTTGAGTAAAAAAATTATCTCTCGAGATTCAATTCTAATTTTAATATCGGTAATTTTTGTAATTTTATTTAATAGCGATTCTGCAATGAGAAGCTATGGCGTTATTGAAAATAATGGCTATAGCACAATAAAAATTTTGCCGCAAGAAGATGGTCGTATTTTATCAATAAATAACAGCCTTTCTTCTGGATATTCTGATAAAATAGATGGTCGTTTTCATTATATAAAATATGTTGAAGATAATTTTATTAATTTAGATAAAAGAAATAAAAATATTTTAATTATAGGCGCTGGAGGATTTACCATTGGTGTTAATGACGATCTTAATAAATATGTTTTTATTGATATTGATAAATCTTTAAAAAAAGTTGCAGAAAAGTTTTTTTTACAAAAATTATTAGGTAAGAATAAGTTGTTTATAGCTGAGTCGGCACGAGTATTTTTGCGTCATAATAAAGAAAAATATGATCTTATATTTATTGACACCTACAGCAACTTGGAATCAATTCCGCCAGATTTAATTACTCAGGAATTTTTTAGCCAAATTAAAAATAGTTTAACGGAAGATGGGGTTGCGGTTTTTAATGTAATTACTAGTCCGAATTTTAAAGATCAATATAGTGTGAAATTGGATAATACGATGCATCTAGTTTTTAATAACGTGAATCGTCAGGTGATAGGGGATTATGATGGTTTTTCTAGAAAAAATAGAGGGAAAAATGTGATTTATAGTTATTTTAATAGAGGAAATAAGTTGGGAAGTTATACGGATGATAATAACTCATCTTTTTTGGATAAGGGTTATTAGTGTGAATTAGCGTTTATAAATTTACTTATTCCATTCTTGTCACCCCGTCTTTATGACGGGGTCCATCTTGATGCAACCAACAAAATTGAGTTTTGAACGAGATGGACCCCGTCATAAAGACGGGGTGACAAGAATGGAATAAGACGGGGTGACAAAATGGAATAATACGGAGGGCGAGATAGGGTAAGACGGAGGGCAAGAGGGAAAATAATAGTATAGTATTTAGGTTTGAGGATAATTCCTTAAGTGTTATTGGGATTAGTTAAATGTGACAACTAGTTATTTATACCAATTCATCTATTTATCCTCTGTAACAGTGTAATAAACCGCTTCACCACTTCTTACTAAAACATATCCTTCGCTAAAGAAAGATTTGTAATAATAAATTTGATCGCCGAAATAATAATAGCAGCCAAAGATTTTATCGATTTCTTCTGAGCTTAGCCAAACTTGCTGGCGACCATTATTTTCGTAAAGCCATTTTGCTTTATCGATAGTATATTGCGGAGGTCTTCCACAGGCCATGCCTTCAAGTAGTGACTGACAAGATGTGTTTAATAATAAAATTGTAGCTAGAAATATTTTTTTCATTAATTCGTTTAGTTTAAAATTTGCGATACCTAATACCAAACTAAGAATCTATAAACACCCGTCATCCTTGGCTCGCAGAGCCGAGGATCTCAGGAGTTTTGACAAAAAGCTGAACTTGTGAGATCCTCGACCTGCGGTCAAGGATGACGAGTTTGGGAGAAATTCTCGACCTGCAATCAAGGGCGGCAGGTGTTTATTTATAGATTTTTATCATGAATTGATATTAATAAGACGCACTCAATTCAAAATAAACCATTTTATTTTCTTTTGCTAGTGATGTAATTAATTTGGATTTTTGTAGTGCAGAAGCATAAGTTAGTGAAGCGTTAAAATATTTACTTTCAAAAATAGTTTTAATTCCAGCACCAGATAATCTGCCATCTGAGCCATCATATTTATTTTTTGTATATCCATAATCATAAAAAGGTTCGAGCTTAAATTTATTTAAATAAGAGGAAAATTTTTGTGAACCGCTAGTTGTAAATAATGGCGAAGCTAAAGATCCGAGATTAAAATTTATTTTATTTCTAAAGTAATATCCGGAATCGCCGCTAATGTAATTTTCGCGAAATCCTCTAACGGAATAATAGCCACCGACTGAAAATTGTTCTGAGCCAAAAAGAGTTTCTTTAGCAAACTGACTATCCATTTCTATGCTTAAAGTTATGGGGGTGCTGATTTTTGGAATGATTAATTTTTTTGACAATGAGGCGTAAAATTTAAAAACTTCAAATTGCGATTTTGCAACATTTGCAGGAAGATTTTTTTGATCTTTTTGAGCATTTAAAATCTTTAATCCCTTAGAATAAGAAGGTTTTAGATAAATATTTGTTGTATCGTTTAAGTAAGAGGAAATCAAAAATCCCACATTCATTATCGAAAGTTTTCTTTCAGAAACTATTTGTTTTTCGCCATTTAAATAACTAGCAGATTCTTTTGAAGTAATTGAGGCATTTGTTGAAAGCCTAAAACTGGTTTTATTTAAAAAAACATGATCGATAGAAAATTTATTTTGATTGGAAAATCCGGTAAGTGTTGTTGGGCCATTTTTTCCAGGATTTTGCCCCTTAAACTCACTGCGTGAATAATCGTAAGAAAAGCTATTATATTTAAAGGGAATTGAGACGCCGCTGGTAAAAGATTTTATATCTCTGACTTGGCTATTATCATGCAAATTTGTTGTATAACTTAGATTTATATTATCATCTAAAGAAAGTAAATTATCTAAGCTTGAAGATAGGCTAGTTCTTTGAATTCCGCTAAATTTATTGCCTAAATTATCTTTTGTCACCGTGAAGCGTGCCGGAAATTTTTTATTATTATCGATTACAACCTCGCTTTCTCCATCAATATTTCCGGGTTCAATTTTTAATGTTGCGGCGTTTGATTGCAGGCGATTTATCTGGTAAATTCCTTGGTTAATTTCCTTAATATTTAAAATATCTCCCTCAATATTTCCAAAAGCCATAAATTTTTGCATTTTATCGGTGAGGCGGTTTTTATTGAAAGAAATTTTTTTGATTTTTCCTTCAATAATTTTTAACTCAAAAACACCACTTTGCAGATTTTGTTTTGGCACCAAAACTTGAGTTGTGATATATCCATTATTTTGATAATAATTATTTATTATATTAACAATATTAGATAAGGTTTTTGCTTCAAAACACTTGTTAATAAAGGGTGATGTAAGTTTTTTTTGCTCAGAGTAAGAGATGTGATTTGCGCCATCTAGCTGAATTTTTTT
>CAMDMO010000129.1 GCA_945902255.1 Rickettsia typhi
GCTTTTCGACAAATAAATATTGTAAAAACTAAACTCATGGTAAAAAAATTTACTACAAATTGTGATTTTAACGGGCAAAAGGCGCCGGTTACTTTATATGTTGGAGATCCTGCTGTGGGGTCGCATCCATTTGGTTTTCAAAGTAAGTGGTTAAGCAAAGATAAGGGCGGATCTATTCCTGAAAATATCATGGAATCTTTTGCAAAATTGGCGACGATTTCTGAAAAAAATCGCGTTTCACTTGAAAAGCTTTGCGCTTATGTAATTGATGAATTGAAGTCTAATGATACTTTAAAAGATGATTTATCTAAAGCTAAAGAGCTTTCCGCTGATAAAAAAGATTCTAATATAACGCATGATGCTAATAAAAAAGTAGAAGCTGCGCCACCGGCTAGCGGCGCTTCCGCTAATAATTCCGACACTTCCAACAATAATTCTGACGGTAATTTAGATGATAAAAAATAAACATATTGCCGTGTTAATGGGCGGTTGGAATTCTGAAAGAGAAGTTTCTCTGCGATCAGGTGAGGCGGTGTTTGAAGCCTTAAATAAGCTTGGATATAAAACAAGTAAAATTGATTTTTCTAGAGAAATTTTCCAACAAATTAAAGAGATAAAACCAGATATTATTTTTAATGCACTTCACGGTCAATATGGTGAAGATGGAAGAGTGCAGGGCATTTTAGATATTCTTAAAATTCCTTATACTCACTCTGGAATCGTGGCTTCAGCGATTTGTATGGATAAAATATTAACTAGAAAAATTTGCGCTACAGTTGGAGTAAAATCTCCTGATTATGAAATTTTAAGAAAAAATGAAGATGCTAAAAATAAAGAAAAAATATTTGCTATTCAAAAACCTTTTGTAATTAAACCGGTTTCTGAAGGCTCTAGTGTTGGCGTGGAAGTGATTTTACAAAATATGGAATTTGATATTGAAAAATATGAATGGAAATATGGCGATGAAATTATTATTGAAAAATATGTTGCTGGTCAAGAAATTCAAGTAGCAATAATGGACGGAAAAGCCCTTGGCGCAATTGAGGTTAGGCCGCATGGTTTATTTTATGATTACAAATGTAAATATACTGCAGGCATGACTGACTATATTATGCCAGCTGAAATTTCGGCAGAAAAATATGCTGAAATTTTGGATTTAGCAGAAAAATGTCACAAGGTAACAAATTGCAGTGGAATTAGCAGAGTTGATTTTATTTTAAACAATAAAAATAACGGCGATAATCAGTTTTATTTGCTTGAAGTTAATACGCATCCAGGTTTTACCGCAACTTCTTTAGTGCCAAAAATTGCAAAACATGTCGGAATTTCTTTTGAAGAAATTGTTGAATTTTTGGTAGAAAAAGCGAGTTGTTATTGATATCTAAATGAAAAAAAACCTAAAACAAAAAATTAAAAATATTTCTCTTACCAATAATTTTTTGCGTAAGATAAGAAATTTTTTCTATCAGAGTTTTTTCCCAATTGCCTTAAAAGCCTTGGCAATTCTGCTTTTGTTGCTTGTGTTAATTTTTACAATGTTAAAATTTTTTAAACCAATTTACATTGAAAAAATTTATCAAAAATCTTCGTTTTATTTTTTTCATTACTTAAATTTAGATAATCAAGAATTTGGCAAAGTGAATATTAGCGGTAATCACCGCGTTAGCGAAGAGGAAATTTTAAAAATAGTTTCTGCAATAAAAAAAGATGTGCTGCATGATAAAACTCAAGATTATCAGCCGCTAATTCATAAATTAATTATTAAAATTAAAGAAGAATTGCCGTGGGTTAATCAAATTGTGATTACTCGCAGCATGCCAGATATTCTAAATATTTCCATTACCGAATATGAGCCATTCGCAATTTGGCAAGATGGTGGTAAAAAATATATTACTGACAAAGATGGAAATATTGTTTTTGTTGAAAATTTAGCAGAGTTTGATCATTTGGTAATTTTATCAGGAAAGGGCGCTAATCTTAGGGCGCGATCAATTTTTAATATTTTTGCAATTGACCCTAATTTAAGTGCAAATATCTATTCTGCAACTTGGGTTGGTAATCGAAGATGGGATATTCGTTTTGAAAGTGGGTTATTAATTAAACTTCCAGAAAACAATATCAGCGCGGCTTGGCAGCGTTTAATAAAAATTTATAATATGCCCGGATCAATAGTTGGGCTAAAAATTATTGATCTGCGCATAAGTGATAAAGTTTATCTCGAATATGATGATTCGGTGATAAAAGAGTTAAAAAGTTTATAATTTTATTGCTTTTTTTGTGGTTTAAATAGGAAAATAAAAAAAAGGGGTCAGACCCCTTTTCATCAAAAGGGGTCTGACCCCTTTTATAAAACGATCCAAATTTATCAATGTCGAAGAATTTAAAAAAAGGAAAAATAGTTGCCTGTCTTGACATGGGATCGTCGAAGCTTGTCTGCATTATTGCCTCTATCGATAATGATAAGGTAAAAATTTTGGGCTATGGACATAAAGAATCTAAGGGAATTATTGCCGGTGCAATTTCTGATATGCGTTTGGCGCAAAAAGCCATTACCAATGTTGTGTCGGAAGCTGAGAGAATGGCGGGTTTTAACATTGATCGCCTTTTAGTTGGAATTTCTGGAAGCCATGTGGTTTCAAATCGCAAAGAAGTTAGTGCAAAAATTTCTTCTGATATTGTTAAAACATCTGATATTGCAAATTTGGCTAATAAAATTCGTGCGGAATTTAAAAAAAATAATCGTGAAATAATTCACTTAATTCCTTTGCAATATCACATCGACGACTCTATGCCGGTAGTGAATCCGCGCTATATGTCTGGTGAAAGACTTTACGCAAAATTTCATATCATTTCCACTTCTCAAACTACAATTAGAAATATTGAAAATTGCTTAAGAAGATGTCAATTGTCGGTGAATAATTATATTGTAGAGCCTTACGCTTCATCGCTTTCATGCCTATCTGACAATGAAATGAATTTGGGCAGTTTATTAATTGATATTGGCAGCAGTTCAACTTCTTTTTGTATTTCCTTAGAAGGAAAGTTAATTTATGTAGCAAGCTCACCGATTGGCGGTTTTCATATTACCAAAGACATTTCAACTATTTTAAATATTGATATTAATACGGCGGAAAAAATTAAAAATTTAAATAGTTCTTTAATAATTAGTCCGATTGAAGAAAGAGAAGCGATTCGATTAAAATATAATGACCCAAATGATGGGCCGAATATGATTAGAATTACTCGTGCAGAACTTAGAGACATAATAAAATCAAGGCTTGAAGAGATTTTTGAATCAGTAAAAGAGACGCTAGAAAAATCTGGGGTTCAGGCATATTTACTAAGCAGCATTGCGCTTACCGGCGGAGTTACTTCAATTGTTGGAATTGATAAATTAGCTTCAGAAATTTTTGAAAAAAATGTTAGAATTGGCTATCCAAATAAATTAGATGGAATTAATTCTGAAATTCTAAACCCTACACATTCTTGCTCAATTGGGATGTTGGTTTTTTTATATAACTTGCATTTGAAAGAAAAAATTAAAGATGGTTTTGATACGAAAACTAGTTGGTTTAAGAGAATGATTGAGAAATTGGCGGCGGTGTGATTTTTGTCTGGCTTTCGCTGATCTATCTGCGGCTGGGCGTGGTTTAATAACCGCTCCCACACACTTCATGCGATGTTTTAAACAAAGCATGAACGTTAAGGGCGGAGTTACAAACTCCA
>CAMDMO010000130.1 GCA_945902255.1 Rickettsia typhi
GCAATTATTAACCCCCCAAGAAATGGCGCGTCTCCACAGATTCTAGAAATTTCTAAATCAAGTTTAAAATATATTATTTATATCTCTTGCAATCCTCAAAGTTTTTTGCGCGACGCCAAAATCTTAATTGACTCACAATTTAAAATTAAGAAACTCACCGCCCTCGACCAATTTTACTCCACCAAGCATTTGGAGCTTATTTCAATTTTTATTAAATAATGGCAAAAGAATCTTTAAAAAACCCTCCAAATTGGAATTTATCTGACTTTTACAGCTCAATTGAAGATAAAAAAATCGATATTGATCTAAAGAAAATTTCCATAGAAAGCGAAAAATTTGTTAAAAATTTTTTAGGAAAAATCACTAAATTGGATGCAAAAAATCTAGCCAATGCAATTAAAAAATATGAAGAAATTTGCGAAATAATCGGTAAAATTTCTAGCTATTCTTATTTAATTTACGCCTCAGATTTATCTAACCAAAATAATTTAGCCTTTTATCAAAATATCAGTGAGAAGCTTAGTAAATACGAGTCTAGCTTAGTTTTTTTTACTCTAGAGCTAAATAAAATTGATGATAAAAAACTCACAAAATTTTTAAAAGATTCCAGCAGTTTAAAAAAATACCAACCCTTTATTCGCGATTCCCGCGCTTTTAAAAAACATCAACTTGCGGAATCATTAGAAAAATTATTATTAGAAAAAAATATTTCAGGACGCGCTGGCTGGGTTAGGCTATTCGATGAAACGGTTAATAATCTTAAATTTACTTATAACAAAAAAACCATAAATTCACAGGAAATTTTTGATCTTCTTTCTAATAATGATGAAAAAATTAGAAAAAATGCCGCAAAAGCAATTGGGAAAACTTTTGGAGAAAATGCAAAAATATTTGCTTTTATAACCAATATTTTAGCCAAAGATAAATCAATTGATGATGAATGGCGTAAATTTCCAAACCCAATTTCAGCGCGCAATCTCAGCAATTTTATTGAAGATGAAGTGGTTGAAGTAATGATTAAAAAAGTTAAAGAAAATTACGCTACAATTTCTCATCGTTATTACAAAATTAAGGCCAAAATTTTAGGTAAAAAAATCTTAAATTATTGGGACAGAAATGCGCCATTAAGTAAAAATGAAAATAAATTAATCACTTGGCAAGAAGCGCAAAATCTAGTTCTATCAGCTTATGGAGAATTTCATCCTGAGATGAAAAAAATTGGAAAAATCTTTTTTGATAAAAATTGGATCGACGCCAAAGTAACTAATGGCAAAGATTCTGGCGCTTTTTCTCATCCAACGGTTCCATCGATTCATCCTTATATTTTAATGAATTATCAAGGAAAAACTCGCGATGTAATGACTTTAGCTCACGAACTTGGACATGGCATTCATCAATATTTATCTAGGTCGCAAGGCTATTTAATGAGTTCAACTCCTTTAACACTTTCAGAAACCGCTTCAGTTTTTGGTGAACAATTAGCTTTCCAAAAAATCTTAAAAACTGAAACAAATAAAGAAAAAAAGAGATTAATTATAGCTGCAAAAATTGAAGATATGATTAATACAGTTGTAAGACAAATCGCCTTTTTAGAATTTGAGAAAAAAGTTCATGAAGCTAGAAAATCTGGAGAAATTTCATTAATTAAACTTTGTGAATTTTGGATGGAAATTCAAAAAGAAAGCTTAGGAAGTGCTTTTAAATTCGACGAAGAATATAAATTTTTCTGGTGTTATATTCCTCACTTCATTCACTCACCTTTTTATGTATATGCTTATGCTTTCGGCGATTGCTTAGTTAACTCACTTTACGGCGTTTATAAAAGCGGAAAAATAAAAGGTTTTGAAGAAAAATATCTTGCCATGCTTAAACTTGGCGGCACCAAACACCACAAGGAAATGCTAGAACCATTTGGCTTAAACGCTCAAGATCCAGAATTTTGGCAAGCTGGTCTTGATGTTATCATTAACTATATCAATCAATTAGAAAGCTAATTTCATGATTAACTCAACTTACGCAGAAACTTTATTTAATTTTCTTTATGGAAATATTAATGGTTATGAAGTATCAACCAAGGCCCGCGCTTCTTTTAGTGGCGATGTAAGTAATCTTCTTTATGGCGAACTCCCTTTTCAAACTTTCAAAGAAATTGTTGAAAAAATTAATCCTAAAGCAGATGGTGTTTTTTTTGATTTAGGTTCTGGCACCGGAAGAATTGCTATGCAGGCTAATATTTTATTTA
The DNA here is from genome assembly GCA_945902255.1 of Rickettsia typhi. Taxonomy (GTDB): domain Bacteria; phylum Pseudomonadota; class Alphaproteobacteria; order Rickettsiales; family UBA1997; genus UBA2645. The sequence continues at coordinate 2,243 of CAMDMO010000130.1, forward strand.
ACTTTAAAAAAATAACCGGAATTGAATTGTTGGAAGGACTTCACAATAAAGCTATCGAGGTGCAGGAAGTCTTTAATAAAACTATAACAACCGAAATTCAAGATCATATCGCTGGGCGCGAACTTAACTTCATTAACGGCGATATTTTTAAAACTGACTATAGCGATGCTGATTTTATTTTTATGAATCATCCAATTAAGGATTCTGGTCTTTTTTTGCAGCTTGAAGAAAAATTGGCAAAAGAATTAAAAACAGGAACTAAAATTGTGACCATTATTAGAGCCTTACAAAATCCAAAATTTAAGTCTTTGGGAAGCAAGCTTTACAAGTTTAGCTGGGGCGATTCTACGGCGCACTTTTTTGAAGTTTAAAAGTGTTAAAATTGCGCAAAAAAACATCTTTCGATATTTCCGACAGGCTGAGTTTGGCATAACATACTCGATCTAATCACCCGCCCCTTGAGGGCGGGTCGAAGAGCGTAGCGATTCGGGGAGGGGTCGAACAATATAAACATAAAAAAGATTTTGGATTTTATTTTTTAAAAAATTATTCTTTTGTAACCAGAGTTTTGGTGATTATGTCTTGTTTTTGACCCCTCCCCGAATCGCTGCGCTCTTCGACCCGCCCTCAAGGGGCGGGTGATTAGATCGAGTATGTTATGCCAAATTCACCAATAAAAAAGCCTCGCCTAAAATTTAGACGAGGCTTTTTAGTTAAAGCAAAAAGACTAGTTTTTATTAGAAGCCGCCCATTCCACCCATGCCGCCCATTCCTGCCATTGGGTTTCCACCGCCAGATCCACCAGCGTTATCATCTTTTTTATCAATAATTCCAGCTTCAGTGGTAATTAATAATCCAGCAACTGAAGAGGCGTCTTCTAGAGCGCATCTAACAACTTTCGCTGGATCAATAATTCCGGCCTTAAACATGTCGCAATATTTGTTATTTTGCGCATCATAACCGTAACTAGCTTGGCCTTTAGATAAAACTTCGTTCGCCACAACCGCACCATCAAAACCAGCATTTTCAGCAATTTGACGGATTGGAGCTTGAATAACTTTTTTGATAATGTTGATACCAACATTTTGTTCTTCATTAGCACCTTTAACTTTATCAAGAACTCTTCCAGCAAAAAGTAATGCAGATCCGCCGCCGGCAACAATTCCTTCTTGCATTGCAGCACGAGTTGCAGCAAGAGCATCTTCAACGCGGTCTTTTCTTTCTTTAACCGCAGTTTCAGTAGTTCCGCCAACTTTAAGAATCGCTACACCACCAGAAATTTTTGCTAATCTTTCTTGTAATTTTTCACGATCATAATCAGAAGTAGTTTCTTCGATTTGTGATTTGATTGAAGCACAACGAGCTTTGACATCAGTTGATTTTCCAGAGCCATCAACGATGGTAGTATTTTCTTTATCAACGATAATTCTTTTAGCTTGACCAAGTTGTTTGATGCCAACATTTTCAAGTTTCATTCC
>CAMDMO010000131.1 GCA_945902255.1 Rickettsia typhi
AAGCCAAGCATTCTTCATATTTAGATTTTTCCTCATCTCCACTTAAAGCATCTTCCTGAGCTGCGATTTCGGCATTTGTAAACATTGCATGATTTTCAACTCTAGTAGATACTTTATCGGCGCGCTGAACTGAGGTAGAGCGGCAATAATAAAGGCTTTTTAATCCTTTTTGCCAAGCTCTAAAATGAATTTCATGAAGATATTTTTTAGAAACATTTCCAGGTAAAAAAACATTCAAACTTTGAGCTTGGCAAATATATTCTTGGCGCTCAGCAGATAGGTCAATAACCCATCTTTGATCAATTTCTTGCGCGGTTTTAAATACTAATTTTTCATGCTCATCAAGAAAGTCCAAATGTTGCACAGAGCCTTCAGTAATAGTAATTGAAGACCATACATCTTCAGTATTTTTCCCTTTTGATTCAAGTAATTTTACTAAATTTTTATTTCTAACATTAAATGATCCAGTTAGAGTTTTTTGAGTAAAAGAATTTGCGGCAAATGGCTCAATTCCTGGAGATGAGTTATTGGCGATAATCGAAATTGAAGCGGTTGGGGCAATTGCTAATTTATTAGTAAATCTTTCTAAGCTTCCCGCATCAAGTGCATCAGGGCACGGGCCTCTTTCTTTAGCAAGAATTTTTGAAGCTTTATCAACTTCTTGTTTAATATGTTGAAAAATTTTCTTGTTCCAAACTTTACTCATTGCTGATTCCATTGGCACATTTTTACTTTGTAAAAATGAATGGAAACCCATAACTCCAAGCCCAACACTTCTTTCGCGCATTGCAGAATATTTTGCTTTTGCCATAGAATCTGGCGCTTTATCGATAAAATCTTGCAAAACATTATCTAAAAAACGCATCACATCTTCAATAATTTCTGAGTTATCTTTCCATTCATCATAATATTCTAGGTTTAGAGAGGATAGACAGCATACTGCGGTGCGGTCTTTTCCCAAATGATCAATTCCAGTTGCAAGCGTGATTTCACTGCATAGATTTGAAGTTTTTACTTTTAGTCCTAATTTTTTGTGATGATCTGGAATTGCCTTATTTACGGCATCAATGAATAAAATATAAGGTTCTCCAGTTTCAACTCTAGTGGTTAGAAGCTTTATCCATAAGGCGCGAGCCTTTACAACATCAACCGCTTTTTTTGTGTAAGGACTTCTTAGTTCAAAATCACCATCTTTTTCTACTGCTTTCATGAACTCGTCAGTAATTACTATGCCATGATGCAAATTAAGTGAACGACGATTTGGATCGCCGCCATTTGGTCTTCTAATATCGATAAATTCTTCAATTTCTGGATGGTCAATTGGAAGATAAACCGCGGCACTTCCTCGGCGCAGACTTCCTTGTGAAATTGCAAGAGTTTGTGAATCCATTACTTTGATAAATGGCACAATTCCAGAGGTTTTTCCATTGCCGCGAACAGTTTCACCAATTGAGCGTAAATTTCCCCAATAGCTGCCAATTCCACCGCCTCTTGAAGCTAGCCAAACATTCTCATTCCATAAATTTACAATTCCTTCTAGTGAATCTGAAGATTCATTTAAAAAGCAAGAAATTGGAAGTCCGCGATCAGTTCCGCCATTGCTTAAAATTGGAGTTGCGGGCATGAACCATAAATTTGAAATGTAGGTATAAAGACGATTAGCATGATCTTGGTCGTCAGCATAAAAAGAAGCGACACGAGCAAATAAATCTTGGTAAGATTCATTCGGCATTAAATAGCGATCTTTTAAAACGGCTTTACCAAAATTACTTAATCTTTCATCTTTTTTATTGTCAATTTTTACAATAAATTCTTTTTTAGAGCCTTGAGAATCAACGGTTTTGGAAGTTTTTTCTTTAACTGTTTTTGTTATTACTTTTTTTGACATATTTTTAATTTTAAAATTCTTCTTTTTATATGCTGAGTAAGTGAGAAATGTATAATCGTGGCAAATTTAATATTTCATCAATAGCTACCAAGCCTCACACTACATCTAGTGGCATTATTGCTAAAAACCACACTAAATATTGTATTGCCAAAGTTTTATTTTTTAAAAAATTAAAGTCTAGTATTAATTTTAAAAATTAGTAGGGGGCTTGATTATAAAGGGCTCACACTGTCCAATAAATGGATAAAAAAATATTAAATTTCTATTGATTTGTTGAAATTGAGTTTTAGCAATTTTTTGATCGCTTTTGCCTTGCTAAAAATTTCTTTTAATTCTGATTTTGGTTTCGAATCAAAGGTTATGGCGCCTCCCACTTGAAATTCAAACTTATCATCTTGTAAAATTAAAGTGCGAATCACTACTGCCAAATTGGCGCTGGAGCTGCTCAAATATCCGATCGCGCCACTATATATTCCACGATTAACTTTCTCTTTTTTTGCAATAATTTCCATCGCTTTAATTTTGGGTGCACCAGTCATTGATCCAGCGGGGAAGCAGGCTAGTAATATATCTTTAATGGTAAAATTTTTGTCAATTTTGCCATGAATTTCTGAAGACATGTGATGAATTGTTTTATAAGATGTGATGTTAAAAAGATTTTTTACCACCACAGTTCCAGCCTTACAAATTCTGGCTAAATCATTTCTTACTAAATCAACAATCATTAAATTTTCTGCTTTTTCTTTGACGCTATTTTGTAAATTTAGTTTATTTTTTTTATCTATCGCTAAATTTTCGCTGCGTGCAGCCGTTCCTTTTATTGGTCGCGAAATGATTGTATCATTATTTTCAATTTTTAAAAATAATTCAGGACTAGAAGAGATAATTGAATTTTTGCCAAATTTTAAAAATGACGAATAATTGGCGGGACTTGCTTCTGCAAGCCTTGAGAACAATTCAAAATTATTTTGGTGAGTTTGTTTTTGTGAAAATTTTCCAAAAAACTTTCTGGTTAAATTGGTTTGATAAAAATCACCATCAGCAATCATTTTTTTAATTTCTTCAATTGCAGATAAATAAGATTCGTCAGAAAAATTTGAATAAAAATCTTTAACTTTTATTTGTGAAGTAATTTTTGATAAAGCCTTATATTTCAAGACTTCGTCAAGATATTTATTATTATCAAAAACTGCTCTTAAAGTTTTTTTATCGTGATTAAATTCCAAAATTAAGCTAAAATTTATTAGCCAAATTTTAGGTAAATTTATAAAAGATTTTTTAGTTTTTGGTAATTTTTCAAAATCTTGCGCAAGCTCGTAAGACAAGAATCCAAACCATTTATTCTGATCTTTTTTTGTAACTTCCAAAATGCTTAAAAAATCATCGCTAACAATTTCTTTTTTAGGAAAAAGCGCAATGTAAGAATATGAATTTTTAGTGGATTTATTTAGTGAAGAGTAAAGAAAAGCCCAGTTTCTATCGCCGTAATTGTAAGAAATTTTTTCTGCAAATTTTAGTGGATCTTGCCACTTTAACATCTTATTTGGCATAGTTTTTTACATCCTCTTGCAATATTTTAAAAAACTCATTTGCAAAATTTTTTTGTAATTTTTTTGTAATTTTTTTATTTTTTTCAAACCAAATAAGTTCATCAACGCCAAGAGATAAAAAAGATGAATTGGTTAAAAAAATTTCATCAGCTTTTTTTAATTCGCTAAAATTTGCAGCTGTTTCAATTATTTTTATTGGTGAAATTTTTAATAATTTTTTTCTAACGCAGCCAAGCACAATAT
>CAMDMO010000132.1 GCA_945902255.1 Rickettsia typhi
CAACATTTTTAGTAAATTCAAAATCTTTTTCAAAATTTTGAGTATTTAAATAATCATAAAAAATTCCACCCACGCCACGCGATACTCCGCGATGTTTAATAAAAAAATATTCGTCACATTCTTTTTTAAATTTTGGATAATATTCAGGATTTGTTTTATCACAGGCTTTTTTGAAAGCCTCATGAAATTCTGCGGTATCTTTTTCATCTTCAAACATTGGATTTAAATCTGCTCCGCCACCAAACCAAATTTTTTGAGTGCAAATAAAACGAGTATTCATATGAACTGCCGGCACTAGAGGTGAGCGCATGTGAGCCACTAAAGAAATTCCGCTAGCCCAAAATTTTGGATTATTTTCAGCACCCGGAATTTGTTTACGAAATTCTTCACTAAATTCACCATAAACTTTTGAAAAATTCACTCCAACTTTTTCAAAAACATTTCCCTTCATCAAAGACATTTCGCCACTTCCACCATCTTGATTTGAAGCATCTGCACGATTCCAATTTTTGCGAATAAACTTTGCCGGCTTTTGATATTCAAGCGCAATTGGCTTATTTTCAGAGTTTAAATATTCTTCTTCAATTAATTCAAATTCAGCGCAAATTTTATCACGCAGATTTTTAAACCACTCAGAGGAAAGTTCTTGCTGTTTTGCTAACATAATTTGTATCAAATGGTTACAGAAAGCTATTAACTTAATAAAATATTGCCACAACAGTGGATTTTATATTATAAAAACTAAGTTTAGAGACAAAAACTTTAATTTTTTATATAAAAATGTCCAGATCAACCTCTCCAATTATAAATGAACTGCTATCGGCCATTAAAAACGCTGATGTAGAAAGATTCACTCACTTACTTGAAGCTAAATTAATAAAAAAAGGCGATGTTTTTCCAGTTGAAGATTTAGAAAATATTTTACCTTTTTTGCAGACACTTAAAGATGAAAGGAATTACGAAAAAACTATTCAAACTCTAGAGATATTAAAACTAATTTATGAATTTAGTTTTGATAATATTGGCAGTGATATTGAAGGGTTTTTTCCTTTACATGAATTAGATATGGTGTTCTTAGGAGAGTTAAGAGATTACACAGATTATCTCTCAAGCTCCGTAATAGCAGAAGCTGCAAAATATGAAAATTTAACATTTTTATTAAAAGATTTCATTGGCACCGAACCTCATTATAAAAAAATAGTAAGCGACAGAAAATATCCCGAAGCAAGAAAAAATTTCATTGGCCATGTTAGATCTATAGTTCAAATTCCAAAAGAAATTTTAGATAGCGAGCTAGATGTTAAAAATACAAAAGATCCAAGAAATATAATATGGGAAGCCATAAAAAGATTATATGGAACGGGAGATAGAGCAAGTCACATAACGGAAGAATATACAAAACCAATTATGAAACTTGCTACCATTCTTGTAAAAAGAGGGTTTTTAAATATTATATATCTTCCGGTTGATTCCACTAGAGAAGTTACTTTAAATAAAGATGGTAAAGATGTATTTGGAGATGCTACACCTATTAAAAAAAGGGTTTTTATTACTGGAATTGATACTAACTTAGTTGCCACAACGTTAATTCATGAACTTACCCATTTTATTGATTTTACCTTAGATAATTTTAGCGAAAGGCACGATGGCGATACAAGATTATTTACGGCAATAAACTCGCTAGAGAGAAAATTTAGAAGCAATCCTTTATCAATTCATAAAAAGCTGCGACCTATCTTTGAGGGCGAGTATGAAGCTCATCAATATAACGAGGAGCTATTAGCCAGAATTCCAGAAGTTCTTCTATCAAAAAAAGAATTAGGATTGGAAATTTTAGCAACACAAGCACCTGGAGCATTAGAATTTTACTCACTTTTTTTAGATGAAGTCTGCGCACAAATCAATCGCGATGAAAAATATCTTACGGAAGATTGTTCAGAAGATACATCGAGACTTGGTGACGATTCTTCTGTAGATTTTTCTGATGACGAAGATGGGTCAAAAGGCCATATTGTTATAAGTGATGAAGATGTAGAAAACTACGCAGATGGTGATTCAGATGGATATGTTTCCGACACTGATTATCCAGCCCCAGTTTTTGTTGAAAGAAGATTTGAAGCAACTGCAGCTGCAACCGCGGATAGCAGAGGAGATTTAACAAGTGGCCTAGATTCAGACTTAGACTCAGGATATGTTTCTGATAATTCTTATGATTTACCAAGTACCGCCCTTAGAGCGGCAACAGGAACCTCTGAAGAAGATGGACATTCTCATGACAAAGAAAAACCACTTGACCCAAAAGTGGAAACTTCTCATATTAAGGGAGCTGGCGCCGGCGAAGGCGTTTTTGCAGAACCTTTAAATTCAGATATAACAAATGGAAATACTGTTAGGAGATAAGAAAATAATATTTACCGAAACTCATGATTCAATGTTAGAAGGCTCTCTTCAAGGTTTTCTAAATCGTAAATGTTCAGAAATAATAGATGATTTAAATAGTTATGATCAAACAAGAATTATAAAATCAGGAGGCTCTAAAGCAGCCTTTCTTTATAGCGAAGCAGCATTTAAAATTATAAAAAAATTAGCGGGTCAATCTCTAGAAGCTGCATTAGAAGAGGCTAGAGTAATATTTCATAGACAGCTTAGCGACGAAAGAATGGTGACCATTATTAAAGATAAAATATTAGAACCAATAAGAGATCTTTATCAAAATTTTTCAGAAACTGGTGAATTTTTTTCTCATGTTTCAGATCATATTGAAGGATTAGGAAAACCAAGATCAATTACATCAACCGGCGAAGAAAGCTTACTAAGCAAAGATCAAGAAGATTTTAAAGCTGGATTAAATATTTTAATTCAAAGCAAAATTTCTGTAATAATCGAAGATACATTAAAAGAAGTTAGAGAAAGGAATTCACAAACGCTTCAAAAATTTCTTGTATCAAGATTGCATGAAACGGAGCAATCTTTAAAAGAATTAAGAGAATCTTTAGAACAAAGAATATCTGGAGAAACTAGAACTCTTCAAGAAAGAATAGCACTAATAGAAGCTAGACTTGAAGCGCGTGAGGCTGAAATTTTAAAGCTTAAAGAAAAAAAATCTGGTCACGATCTTGAATTATCTGGCGTTACAATTCACTTCGATAGCTCAAATCCAAAACCAGATTGCGTCGCAAGCTCAGCAACGAGAGCATCAGAAACCCCAGCTCAAGCAACTAATAAACTTTAAAATGAATTTTAAATCAAAATTTTTACAAGAATTTCAACAACGCGGCTTTTTTGCACAAACAACTCACGCGGAAGAATTAGATAACACTTTAAAGAGTGAAAAAATTACTGCTTATATTGGATTTGACTGCACAGCAAAATCTTTACATGTTGGAAGTTTAATTCAAATTATGATTTTACGCCTTTTGCAAAAACATGGTCACAAACCAATTGTTTTGCTAGGTGGCGGCACTACAAAAATTGGTGATCCTTCAGGAAAAGATGAAGCGCGAAATATTTTAAGTGAAGAAAAAATTAATGAAAATTTATCTGGCATTAAAAACACTTTAGCAAAATTTATTTCCTTTGACGAAAGCTTGTCTGGCGCGGCTTTAGTAAATAATAATGATTGGTTAAAAAATT
>CAMDMO010000133.1 GCA_945902255.1 Rickettsia typhi
TAACTAATATTTAGTGCTTAGTAGTTTGCGCTTGGTGCTTAGTGGATATGAAGTCTGCTAAATACCAAGGCAAAATTTACTAAGCACTAAGCACTTTTAAATATGTCACAAAATCTCTCCATTATCATCCTCGCCGCCGGCAAAGGCACTAGAATGAAATCCGACTTACCTAAGGTGATGCATAAGGTAGCAGGTCGTGAAATGCTTAATATGGTGATTGATACTGCAAAAAAATCTGAACCAAAAAATATTGCAATTGTCATTTCTGAAGAAATGGAGCAATTCAAAGAAAAAATTATTGAAACACATCCAGAAATTAAAATTTCATTCGCTATACAAAAAGAGCGCAAAGGCACAGCACATGCTGTTAAAACCGGATTATCTGCTATAGAAAAACTTGGCTCTAAAGTTTTAATCTTATATGGTGACACTCCCCTAATCTCACCTCATATCATCGATAAAATGATTGCAAAAATCGATGAAACCTCTTTATGCATTTTAGGCTTTCATTGTTTTGAAGAAAATGGCTATGGTCGTCTGGTTGTTAATTCCAACAATCATCTAGAAAAAATTATTGAAACTAAAGACGCTACCGCAAAAGAGAAAAAAATTACTTTATGTAATTCCGGAGTAATTGCGGTTGATGGAAAAATCATCGAAAAACTTTTAGAAAAAGTTAAAAATAATAATGCCGCTGGTGAATTTTATCTAACTGATATAGTTGGAATTGCTAATGAAATGAATCTTAAATGCGCCTTTATTGAAACCAAAGAAGAAGAGGTTTTGGGTGTAAATTCTCGTTTTGAATTAGCAAAAATTGAAAATATAAAACAAGAAATTTTAAGAAAAAAAATGATGGATTTAGGGGTTACCTTGATTGACTCAAATTCAGTTTATTTTTCTTTCGATACAAAAATTTCTCATGATGTAATAATTCATCCTCATGTAGTTTTTGGTTGCAATGTAGTGATTGAAAAAGATGTTGAAATAAAATCCTTCTGTCACATTGATGGTGCAGAAATCATGTCTGGCGCTGTTGTGGGGCCATTCGCTAGAATTCGCCCTCAAACAAAAATTTCACAAAATGCTCGAATTGGCAATTTTGTTGAAATTAAAAAATCAAATGTAAAACGCGGCGCTAAAATTAATCATTTAAGCTATATTGGTGATAGCGAAATTGGCGAAGAAAGTAATATTGGTGCTGGCACAATTACTTGCAATTATGACGGTTATAACAAATTCCAAACTAAAATTGGTAAAAATGTTTTTATCGGCTCAAACAGTGCTTTAGTCGCCCCAATTGAAATTGGTGATGGCGCTGTCATTGGTGCTGGAAGTGTAATTACAAAAAATGTTGAAAAAGATGATTTAGCAGTTGCAAGAACAAAACAAACTGCCATTTTGCAAGGTGGAAAAAAATTTCATCAGACAAAATCAGTAAAAAAGAAATGATAAAAAAACTGCTATCAATTATTTTTCTTACATTATTTACCCTACTCCCGCAACAATCTATCGCCAGCAGAGTGGTTCAAGAAGTTAATTACTTCTCTTCATTAAGATCTTCTGAAACCAATGTGCGCTCTGGTCCTGGGCAAAATTATCCAATAAAATTTACTTATAAAATTCGCAGCATTCCCGTCAAAGTAATTAGCGAATATGATAATTGGAATGAAATAGAAGATTACGAAGGACAAACCGGATGGGTTACACAAACCTTACTTACCAAAAGAAGAACTTTGATTGTGCGAACCACGAAAAGTTTTGTTAATTTGCACAGCAAAAATAATGAAAAATCCCGCATTATTTTTCACTTAGAAAATAATGTAATTGGCGATTATCTGAAATGCTCAAATGATTGGTGTGGCATGAAAATTAATAATAAAAAAGGCTGGATAAAAAAATCTGAGATATGGGGAGTTGATAATAGCGAGCCAACTGCAAATTAGCAAAAGAAGCAAAATCTCGTCACTTTGTGCTGACAAATAAAAACAGATTTTATATCAAGTTGTCACCCTGAAAGAATGGTAAAGGTCCATTTCGTCAAAATTTCAACTTTAAATTAAGTTAAGAATTTGCAACTAGATGGACCCCTGACCATTCAGTCAGGATTATAAAACTAATCAATTCGTTTCGATTTTAGCTTAAGCTGTTACTCATTCTTTTAGCTTAAGTTGTTACCCATTCTCTTTAAGCTGTTACCATTCTCTTTAAGTTGTTACTCATTTTTTCTTTAGTTGTCACCCCGTCGAATGACGGGGTCCATCTCGTCAAGATTTCGATTTTAAATTAAATCAAGAATTCATGACTAGATAGACCCCGTCATTCGACGGGGTTGACAACTTAATAGAATGAGTAACAGCTTAAGCTAAAATCGAAACGAATTGATTAGCTTTTACAATCCTCGACGCTTTGATTCAAGTGCGACTGGTGTTTAACTTTATCCCGAATTTGCGTTTATAAATTATTTTTAAGAATTTAAGTATAATGGTTGTTAAGTTTTTATGTGCGCCACCACTATAACCAAACTCTCAACTTTTAAAGCATCAAAATATTTTTTTACAGCCATAAAACAAAAAACCCCTCATAAATATAAATTTATGAGGGGTTTTATTATCAAACTTTTCTTTTTTTAACTAAAATTGAAAGTCGCTATCAGAAAGCTCAATTTCACCTTTTAGAGTAAAAGAAAATAGAACTTCTCCTTCTTGCCCTTGAACAATTGTATTACCATCTTCAAAGTGATATTCTAGTTTATCAATTGAACCCTGCAAAACTCCAGGGCTAATTGAAGAATATAAAGAACTAGAAAAATAAAACGTGTCTTCCCCTTTAGTAAAGTCAGTAATTGTTATATTTTCTTTCACTCCATCCCTAATTACAAATACATCTTTACCGGCGCCACCAGTTATAGTGGCACTACCTCCATTTTCCACAACAATATCAATAAAATCACCACCCTCTCCACCATCAACATTTATATGGCTTTTATCATAATAGTGACCATATATATAATCCCTTCCAGCGTCGCCAAATAATTCATCATTTCCCTGACTATAACCTCCACCTCCAATAATATCATCACCATTACCACCATACACAGAATCATTTCCGAAGCCTCCGATTAGCACATCGTCACCATCACCACCATATACCAAATCATTGCCAAAGCCTGCGTAAACCGCATCATCGCCACCATCTCCATAAACGGTATCATTCCCAGCGCCAGTCAAATAAATAAAATCATTCCCTTCATAACCATGTACAAGACTATCTAAATTATTGACCATAATCTCATCTCTGACCTCGGTGCCATTTATAATTTTAGGTTCTGGAGCTGGAGGAGGCGTAGGAGCTTCAACATCTGATTCAGTAGAATCAGTTGGAATAACTTCTTCTTGAGTTGTAGTTGTAGTAGAAGTCTCAACTGGAGTAGTTTCAGTTTGAGTAGTAGCTTCTTCTTGAGCTGGAACATCTGATGTTGCTACAGCGTTATTTTCTTCTGAAGAAT
>CAMDMO010000134.1 GCA_945902255.1 Rickettsia typhi
TCACTTTCTAGGCGCATTAAAACATCGCTTTTTTGATAAACCAGAAAATGATGTGTTGAAAAGGATGGTTTAGAAAACAAACTCGGTCAACCCCCCTAAGTCCCTCCGCTGGGCGTGGTTTGTAACCGCGCCTACACTTTCATGCAATATTTATAAGATACGAACATTTGGGAGCGAAGTTAAAAAATCCACCTAGCGCAGGAGATAATATAAAAAAATAATTATTTTTATTTATAACAAATATATCTTTACATGTCACACTGAGCTTGTCGAAGTGTAATTTTAGTAAAACGCGCTTGAATCACACTTCGACAAGCTCAGTGTGACAATTATATAACCTACCACCGACCATGATTTATAACCCAATCCTCACATTTTATAAAAATATTTAAATCTCATCTCACAATATTGCTATTGCATTCTACGACAAATCCATAAAAATATTACTACATTTCACGCAGAAATTAGAACATTTCATCTAAATGAGTAAGCAAAATTCTGAAGTTAGCGATTTAATCAGCTTTAAAAATAGTCAAGGAGTAAAAGCTAGAGGCACATTACTTAAGCTATCTCAAAATTATATAGTTTTTGAGGTTTATAATCCTTATTCAATCGCTCAACTAAGCGAAGTTTTACACGAAGTTAAAATCACTCGCCAAAGCGAAGAAATATATAATGGCAAAGCAGTTGTTAGTAATCTTATAAATACTGGATTATTATTAATTATATCAGCAACCCTTGTTGATTCATGGTCTAAAAAATTTAAACCTACTAAATTAGTTGATGTAAACGCCGAAGCACTCACCTTTGTCAATAATTGGCAAAAATTAAATGATACACTTTCACTTAGCTATCGTATTTCAATCAGTAAAATACGCTCATTTTTATCGGAAGCTAATCGCTGGATGGAGCAATTTAATTATTCAATGAGCAATATTGAGCATAATAACCTCAGTAATGACACTATCAAAAAAGTAGCTGAACCGCTTTTAACCAGCCTATCTATTTTATTGAATAACTTTGAATCCGAATCTAGAAGCATAAAAATATCTCATAGCAATGCTAACCGTGATGATGTCGATATAGACTTTTATAAAAAATATGCTCAAAAAGAGCTGCATCCCTTGATAATGCAAGCCCCATTTGTTAATCGAATTTTCTATAAACCACTTGGCTATGCCGGAGATTACGAAATGGTTAATATGATGTTACGAGATCCATTAGAAGGAGAGACGCCATACGCTAAATTAATAAATCTATTTTTTCTACAAAGAGGACCAGCGGAAGCCCATAGAAACAGGATCGATATTCTTTACGAAGTTATAAAATCTATCGCAATTAAAGCAAAAAACGAAGGTCGTGTTGCAAAAATTTTTAACTTTGCTTGTGGTCCCGCGATTGAAATTCAAAGATTTATTGAAATAGAAAAAATTTCTGAAAATTGCGAGTTTACCTTGCTAGACTTTAGCAATGAAGCTTTGAATTATACAAAACAATGCTTGGAGAATTCTAGCCAAAAAAGTGGTAATAAAGTTAAGATTAAGTATATAAATAAATCAGTACATGAAGTTTTAAAATATTCAATCAACCTTGATTTGGCAGAAACACATTTAAAAAAAGATTATGATTTAGTATATTGCGCCGGTCTATTTGATTATTTATCAGACAAAATTTGTGCTAAGCTTCTTAAGTTATTTTTTTGGCAATTAAAAACCGGTGCCACTATGCTTACAACCAATGTACATTCTAGCAATCCAGTTAAATTGACGATGGAAAATTTAATGGAATGGTATCTAATATATCGAGATGAAGAAAGCTTTTCTAAGTTAGTTGATAAAAATCTACCTCAAAAAATTTATACAGATCAAACTGGTATTAATATTTTTTTAGAAGTTTATAAATTATAACAAACACACCTCATAATAAATGGATAAATTTGAACAAGCCTACCTTATAGCTGATGAAAAACTAAGAATTAAAAGATCTATTGTTGGATGTATTTTGGTCGCAATATTAATGCCAGTTGGAATTATCTTAGATTATATTATATATCCAACCTTCCTTTTAAACCTGACTAAAACTAGGCTAATATGTTCTTTGTTGGTATCTCTAGTATTGTTATTACACTACAGGCCAAATAGTGTAAAATATGTTAAATATCTCACATTTTCTTGGATGATTTTAGTACAAATAACGATGTGTTATATGATTTTTATTACCGATAAAAATCTTTCTACATATTATGCAGGATTAAACTTAGTTGTTCTTGGCGTAGGAGTTCTATTACCACTATCGGCATCAGAAATAATGGGATTTTGCATAGTTACTATTTTAATCTATATATTTTCTGCCACATTTGATGCCGACGCAATAAATTATAATATTTTATTCAACAATTTATATTTTTTAACCTTAACCAGCATAATTAGTACGACAGCAAGCTATTTTAATACTCAAAATCGTTTCAAAGAATTTCAGCTGAATTACAATTTAAAAACAACTAACCAGCAATTAGTAACCACCCAAGCCCAACTAATCCAAAGTGAAAAAATGAATGCTATTGGCAACCTATCCGCGGGAATTTTGCATGAGATTAATAATCCTCTAAATTACACCATGACTGCGGTGCAGATAATTAAGATGGATGATAAGGTTAATAATGATGCTGATTTAAAAGATACTGTTTTAGATATTGAAGAAGGAATGTCGAGAATAAAGAATATTGTTAGCGATTTGCATAATTTTGCCTACCCCGAACAGGCTGATCAAAAAACTCAATTTAGCATTTTAAGTGCCGTTGAAAGCGCTATTAGATTTACTTCTAGCGAGTGTAGTGATATGGAAGTTGTTAAAAATATAAATCCTGAGCTAATGGTTAGCGCCGCCAGAACTCATATTGTTCAAGTATTAGTTAATTTGATAACCAATGCATGTAAGGCAATTGTGAAATCTGGCAAAGACGGAGTTATTACTTTTAATGCCGAGCAAAAAGATGATAGAGTAAATATATCAGTCTCTGATAATGGCATTGGAATGAATGAAGAAACTTTGAAAAAAGTTTTTGATCCATTTTTTACTACAAGCGAAGTTGGTCAAGGCATGGGAATGGGGCTTAGTGTAAGCTATACAATTATCAAAAACCATGGCGGAATTTTATTTGCAACCAGCAAGCTGGGAAAAGGAAGCGTGTTTAGTTTTGATTTATCGACTTAGAAATTTAATTAAATGACCAAATATATGACCAAAGGCAAATCCGAGTTTAAAATTCTTTTTGTGGATGATGAAGAAAAAAATCGCAAATATTTTATTAAATGCTTGGAAAAAGAATTTGATATTTTAACCGCTGAAAGCGTTATTGAAGCGCAAAAAATTATTGAAGAAAAACATGATGAAATTGCTGTTGTAATTACAGATCAAAGAATGCCCGGAGGCAATGGTGTTAACCTTTTGCAATATTTACGCGAAATCTTTCCATCAATAATTCGACTATTAACCACC
>CAMDMO010000135.1 GCA_945902255.1 Rickettsia typhi
CCTCCTTACAGTCCAGACTTTAACCCAATTGAACAAAAATGGAGTCATGTAAAAACACATGTCAAAAAAATAAGAGATAAGTTTGAAGATTTTACTGAGTGCTTGGAGGGGGTCTTAAGGTGTCAATAGAATTTAGATTTGGTATATATATCTTAATTGCATAATCGATAACTCACTTACCCCGCCAAAGCATCACTTCTCTCATCTGTTACTTTTTCTAAAAGAGCAAGAAATTCTTGTTTGGATAGACCCGTTTCAATTGGATCAAGAAATTCCAGTATAATTTTTCCAGGTTTTTTTATAAGCTGATGTTTACCCCAAAAAGCTCCAGAATTTAGAGCCACTGGCACAACCTTAGCCTGACAAGATAAATAAATTGCAGCGACTCCTGCTTGATATGGATATTCTTTACTAGCTACTTTAAGAGGAACTCTAGTGCCTTGTGGAAAAATTATGATATTTTGACCGCGAGCTAAATAATTTTTGCTTTGCTTAATTAAGCTTTTTAAAGCGCTTGCTCCACCTTTGCGATCAACCGTAATGCCGCTCATTTTTTGAATATACCATCCGTAAAAAGGAACTTTGAGCAACTCTTTTTTAAAAGCATAAACAGGTCGTTTAAAAATCAAATGCATCACAATGGTTTCCCACATTGATTGATGTTTACAGGCAATAATACAGGCTTCTTTAGGAATTTTTTCTAGACCCACAACTTCATAATCAATACCGCATAATTTTTTTAAAACCCATAATCCAACTTTAGCCCAGACCATTGCGCCATGATCAGCCATTTTAGAATTTTTGGTAAAAAAAACTGGAAAATAAATTATCGGTATAATCGCTCCCCAAAGGGTAATGAAAATTGAAAATATTATCGAATTGACAAATTTCATCTGAGGATTTGTAAAAAAAGAGGAATGGTGCCGAATGTCGGATTTGAACTGACGACCTACTGTTTACAAGACAGTTGCTCTACCACTGAGCTAATTCGGCAAAAAAATATGAGAAGGAATTATTTTTCTATTTAGAAAAAATTTCAAGCAGAAAGTTTAATAAAAAACCAGACCAACTAATTAGCTGGCCTGGTTTTTATGTTCAGATAAAAAATAAAACTATTTTTTAGCTGGAGCAACTGGAGCAGCAGCTTGAGCTGGAGCTTCAACTGCAGCTGGAGCAACTTCTTTAGTAGCTTCAACTTTTTTAGCTTTTTTAGCTTTTTTAGCTGGTTTAGCAGCAACTGGAGCTTCAGCAGTAGTAGCAGCTGGAGCAGCAGCAACTGGAGCAGCAGCAACAGCTGGAGCAGCTTTAGCAGCTGGAGCAGCAGCTACTGGAGCAGCAGATTTAACTTCTGCTTTAGCAGCAGCAGCGAAGAACATAGAAAGTGCTGCGATAGCAAGGGTAAGTTTTTTCATATTTTGACAACAAATAAATTTTTTAATAATAAAGATCACCAATTATCTCTAATCAGTTTTGCCTCTTTAACATCTGTCTGGTTTTGTCCTACTTTAAAAAAAGTCGAATAAAGCCAGTTAAATAAAAGGGCTGGCGAAAAATAGAGATAAGTTTTTACTTTTCAACAAATAAATCACTTTTTTTGTAATATCGTCCTTATTTTTAGGTTTTAGTTAAAAATGTATTACCTTGCCATAAGCGTCTAAAACTGCCTCATGCATCATTTCAGACATAGTTGGATGAGCAAAAATTGTATGCATTAGATCTTCCTCGGTCAACTCTGCTTGTTTAGCAATTACATATCCTTGAATCATTTCAGTTACTTCTGCACCAATTAAATGTGCACCTAATAACTCGCCGGTTTTTTCATCAAAAATTACTTTGATTAAACCTTCTGTTTCGCCGGCTGCAATTGCTTTACCGTTTGCCATATAAGGAAAGCGGCCAATTTTAACTTTTTTACCCAATTCTTTTGCTTTTTTTTCCGTAATTCCAACCGAGGCAATTTGTGGCATTGAGTAAGTGCATCCTGGAATATTATCTTTTTTAATTGGATGAATTTTTTTTGCGTCATATTTATTCATTTTGCTGGCAATTTTTTCAGCAGCAATTACTCCTTCATGAGAAGCCTTGTGAGCAAGCCATGGAGCGCCTGCAACATCACCAATTGCAAAAATATTTCCATCAGCAGTTTCTAAATAACCATTGGTTTCAATGCGACCTTTATCAAGCTTCACCTTAGTTTTTTCAAGTCCAATATTTTCAACATTAGCAACAATTCCAACCGCCATTATTGCTTTTTCAGCTTTAATTTCTTCAGATTTTCCGTTGATTTCTACTGTGGCAGTAACTTCGTTTTTTCCCACCTTTAAAGCTTTTAAAGCAGCGGAGGTATGAATTTTAATACCTTGTTTTTCAAAAGATTTGCGAGCTAATTTTGAGATTTCTTCATCTTCTACAGGCAAAATATTTTCTGCCATTTCAATAATGGTAACTTCGGCGCCCATATTTTTATAGAATGAAGCAAACTCTGCACCAATTGCGCCAGAGCCCACTACCAACAAAGATTTTGGTAAGGCTTTTGGAGTCATGGCTTCACGATAAGTCCAAATATTTTCACCATCTGGCTCCATGCCTGGAATCACACGAGCTCTAGCACCAGTAGCAATTATAAAATAACCAGCTTCAATTTGCGCCACTTCCGCGCCATCTTTGCTAACAGAGATTTTTTTTGAATCTAAAAACTTTGCAAAACCATCAACTACTTCAACTTTATTTTTCTTCAGAAGTCCGCCAATTCCGCCACTTAAACGCTTTGAAACCGCACGAGATCTTTCAATAATTTTAGTAAAATCAAATTTTATTTCTTTTGCACTGAATCCAAAACTATCTAAATTATGTAATAAATGATTTACTTCTGATGATTTCAAAAGCGCTTTTGTTGGAATACATCCCCAATTTAAGCAGATTCCACCCAAATGATTAGCCTCAACAATTACAACTTTTAAACCCAATTGAGCTGCGCGAATTGCTGCAACATATCCACCCGGACCGGCGCCAATAATACAAAGATCGAATTTTTTTGAATTTGTCATGATTTTTATGGAAATATTTTAAAAAGCTAACTAGATATTAGCTGCGCAACCTAGAATAATATTTTAAAAACATCAATCTTTTAGTAAAAATGACCGCAGAAATCAATAATATAATCAACCAAATCAAGACCTCTCTTGATTTGATTAAGAGGTGCCTTTGAGCCTGAAAAACTAAAAGAAAAGCTAGTTGAGTTAAATAACAAATCAGAAGATCCAGAACTTTGGAATAATAAAATAGAAGCACAAAAAATTCTTCGCGAAAAATCAGTTTTAGATTTAAAGCTTAATCAATTTTTAAATATTGAAAAAGGCTTAAATGATAATGTTGAATATTTTGAATTAGCCAATATTGAAGCAGATTCACAGCTTTTAAG
>CAMDMO010000136.1 GCA_945902255.1 Rickettsia typhi
GTTAGAAAGTTTCGTGCTGATTTTAAGGCTGGAGCTATCTCTAATGCTGATTATGAAAAATTCATCAAAGAAGAAACTGCAAGAACTGTAAAATTTCAAGAAGAAATCGGTCTTGATGTTTTAGTTCATGGTGAATTTGAGCGTAACGACATGGTGGAATATTTTGGTGAACAATTGAAAGGATTTTTCTTTACTAAAAATGGTTGGGTGCAAAGCTACGGATCTCGTTGCGTTAAGCCTCCGGTAATCTTTGGTGATGTATCTCGTCCAAAAGCAATGACAGTTGAATGGGCGAAATACGCTCAAAGCCTTACAAAGCAAATCATGAAAGGCATGTTGACTGGACCAATTACAATTTTGCAATGGTCATTTGTTCGCGACGATCAACCAAGAAAAGAAACTGCTTTACAAATTGCCTTTGCAATTCGTGATGAAGTTAATGAATTAGAATCTGCAGGAATAAAAATCATTCAAATTGACGAAGCGGCATTAAGAGAAGGTTTGCCAATTAAAAAATCAAAATGGAATGAATATTTAAAATGGGCAGTGGAAGCTTTCAGAGTTAGCGCTTCTGGCGTTGAAGATCGTACGCAAATTCACACTCACATGTGCTATTCTGAGTTTAACGATATCATAAAATCAATCGCAGAAATGGACGCAGATGTAATTTCAATTGAAACTTCTCGTTCAAATATGGAATTATTGAATGCTTTTGTGAACTTTAAATATCCAAATGAAATTGGGCCAGGAGTCTATGATATTCATAGTCCTCGCGTTCCAAGCCAGGAAGAAATCGAAAGATTATTGCAAAAAGCTCTAGATGTTTTAAAGCCAGAGCAAATCTGGATCAATCCTGATTGCGGATTAAAAACTCGCGACTGGCCTGAAACCAAGCTAGCTTTGAAACAAATGGTTGATGCTACAAAAAAATTAAGAAAACAAATTGTATAGATTTGTTTTTCGAATTTTTAAAGAGGCGCGATTTATCGCGTCTCTTTATTTTTTTAAATTGTGATGTTTAGATGCAATAAATCATACTATACCAAAACATAATTCTATTAACCCTTTTTACAAAGGATTTTTGAGGAAAAATTGCGACAAAGAATATAAGTTGTATCAAGTGATACAGCTTATTCTTCGAGCAAATTTTTACCAAAAAGACTAAGTAAAAAGGGTTAATAGAATTATTTTTTGGTATATACCAAGCTAACTATTTATACTCCTAATTAAGCAAAGTATTTTGAAGAAAAAATACCACAGAGAATAGCTCTCTATCACTTGGTGCAGCGTTATTTTTCGAGTAAATTTTTACCAAAAAGACGAAGCTTAATTAGGAGTATAAATAGTTAGTTTGATGTATATTTATCCTCAAAAATCTTTCGCCTAAATGTCGTATTAAAGATGAATTTTGTTATCAAACTCTGGTGTTAGTTTTCGTAACCAAGAAGTCCAAAAATCACACTTCGACAAGCTCAGTGTCACATCGAGATCTTTAAGCTCAGCGTGACATCGAGATCTTTTTTAGTTAATATTAAAACTCAATCCTCGATGTCACACTGAGCTTGTCGAAGTGTGATTTTTGGACTCGACATTAAAGCCGCAACTAAATAACTAGTGCCAGAGGTTAAAATTAGTATTATTTCTCTATAAATGGTTTTTTATCAAATTTTACTCAACCATTGATAGATATTTTTTTCTTCATATCAATCTTGGGTTGGTTGCAATTATTTTTTACCTAAAAACAATGCTTTGCGAATATTTGGTTTGCCAACGCCAAATATTCATGCAACCCAAAACATCGCCGTAAAATCAAAACCAGTTCACTACAAAAAAACTCACACTATAAAAAACCAAAAACTCTTTGGTTGCATGACTCACCACGTCAAATTTAAAAAATGCCAGTTTGTTGAAAAATTTATTTGCTTTTTATTTCATAAATCCGTATAATCCAAGCTCTCCTTGGTCTTTTGAAGGGCGCATGCAAAATCATAAGAATTAAAATCATTTCAAAGGCTTGCAAAATCTCGCCTTGAAGCTTTATTAACTTGAAAAAAACTTAAGTTTATGTCCAAACAAGTCTTCCAACGCAACAAACCTCACGTTAACATCGGAACCATCGGTCACGTAGATCACGGTAAAACAACTCTAACCGCTGCTATCACAACCTACTTATCTAAAAGTGGTTTAGCAGAAAAAAGAGGTTACGATCAAATTGACGCTGCTCCTGAAGAAAAAGAACGCGGTATTACAATTAACACAGCTCACGTAGAATACGAAACTTCAAAAAGACACTATGCTCACGTAGATTGTCCAGGACACGCCGATTATGTAAAAAACATGATTACTGGTGCTGCTCAAATGGATGGTGCTATTCTAGTAGTTTCTGCAGCTGACGGTCCAATGCCTCAAACTCGCGAACATATTCTTCTTGCTAAACAAGTTGGTGTTCCTTCTATCGTTGTATTCTTAAACAAAGTTGATCAAGTTGAAGATGCTGAACTTCTTGAACTAGTTGAAATGGAAGTTAGAGAACTTCTTTCTTCTTATGATTTCCCTGGTGACAAAATTCCTATCATTAAAGGTTCTGCCCTAAAAGCTCTTGAAGGTGATACTTCAGAACTTGGTGAACCATCTATCCAAGCTTTAATGGATGCAGTTGATGCCTACATTCCTGAACCAGTTAGAGCTACCGATAAACCTTTCCTAATGCCAATTGAAGATGTATTCTCAATCTCTGGTCGTGGAACAGTAGTTACCGGAAGAATCGAAAGAGGAATTGTTAAAATCAACGAAGAATTAGAAATCGTTGGTTTAAAAGCTACTCAAAAAACTATCTGTACCGGAATCGAAATGTTCAAAAAGCTTCTTGACGAAGGAAGAGCTGGTGATAATGCCGGTGTTCTTTTAAGAGGCACTAAAAAAGAAGAAGTGGAAAGAGGTCAAGTTCTTTGTAAACCAGGATCAATCAACCCTCACACTGTTTTCGAAGCAGAAGTTTATATCTTAACAAAAGAAGAAGGTGGAAGACATACTCCATTCTTCAAAAACTATCGTCCACAATTCTATTTCAGAACAACAGATGTTACTGGATCAGTTTCTCTTCCAGAAGGAGTTGAAATGGTAATGCCTGGCGATAACGTTAAAATCTCTGTCGAATTAATTTCTCCAATCGCTATGGAAGAAGGTCTTCGTTTTGCTATCCGTGAAGGTGGTAGAACTGTTGGGGCTGGAGTGGTGGCTAAGATTATTAAATA
>CAMDMO010000137.1 GCA_945902255.1 Rickettsia typhi
AGATGGAAAATTAACCGAGATTGTGGAAATAAAAGATCATCCATTTTTTGTTGGCGTACAATTTCATCCAGAATTGAAATCGAAACCATTCGCCGCCCACCCTCTTTTCACATCATTCGTAAAAAGCGCAATTGTAAATAGTAATGCTAAATAAAATCATTATTACATTTTTACTGCTATCTTTTAGTTCCTGTGGATTTCAGGTAATCTATAATGATGACAAAAAAGAAATTGATACCTCTTCTTACAATGACGAATTGGCTGCAATTAGAATTAAAAAAGATCGCAACCGCCTATCTCAAGAATTAAAAAATAACCTCTATGATTCTCTAAATCCTGATTATTTAAAAGTAGAACCAAAATATTTTCTAACTCTAGTTACAGCCAAAGTAACCTCCTCAACTTTTACAACCTCAACTGGTGCTTCTGGTCGTAATCGAATAACCATAACCGTTAATTACACCTTAAAAAGCCTTGAAGATGGTCAAATAATCTCTACTGGAACAATCACAGCAAATGATAATTATGATGTGAGCACAAGCCGCTATGGAACTTATACCGCAGATGAATATGTTCAGTCAAATTTAACCAAGGTATTGGCGCAAAATATTAGAAATTCTTTGGTAAATGATTTAATTGAGATGAAGAAGAAATTTGCGGAAAGGGAAGTTGTAAAAGAAATTAGTAAGATAAAAAATACCAACACTAGGGAATCACCAATATCAAAAACACCAACTCGTCGATAAGAAATTTTTTTTAAGAGCGTATAAATTTCTTACCCAGAATCATCCTTCGACAAGCTCAGGATGACTTTTGAGGTTGGATAACTTTTGAGATCGGACACGAACTTGAGACCTGACAAGACTTTAAGGTCTTACAAGACTTTGGGATTGGACGCGACTTTAAGGTCGTACAAGACTTTTAGGCCTTACAAGGCAAGGGTAAAAGTCATCCTGAGCTTGTCGAAGGATGATTCTGGGTAAGTAATTTACACCATTTCCCAATCTCAAATATTTAAGACAGACTTTGAAACATCGCAAAACCATCATTTGAGCCAGTATCCTCATCAACCGCTCTTTCTGGGTGAGGCATCATTCCTAATACATTTTTTTTATCATTAAATATTCCTGCAATATTTAATGCAGCACCATTAGGATTTGCTTCATCAGTTAAATTACCATTTGCATCAACATAGCGAAAAGCCACGCTTCCACTATCTTCCAACTTTTTTAAAGTTTCTGAATCAGCAAAATAATTTCCGTCCATATGCGCAATTGGAACTTTTATAACCTGATTTTTATTATATTTTGCGGTAAATGGGGAATCATTATTTTCAACTCTCAAAGAAACTTCGCGACAAATAAATTTTATTTTTTTATTTCTTAACAAAACTCCAGGAAGCAAATTAGCCTCGGTTAAAATTTGAAAACCATTACAAATTCCAAGCACCCTCACCCCTTTATCTGCAAGCCTTTTTACTTCTAGCATAACCGGTGAAATTGAAGCCATGGCGCCAGAGCGCAAATAGTCACCATAAGAAAATCCACCTGGAACTATTATTAGATCAAGATCGTCATCAAGCTTAGTTTCTTGATGCCAGATTTTTTTTATTTTACTTCCAACTTTTTGTAATGCGGTTATGGCGTCGCGATCACAATTAGAACCCGGAAAAGTTATTACCGCTGATTTCATATTAACCAATTACCTCATAAATATAGTCTTCGATAACTTTATTAACTAAAAGCTTGTCGCAAATTTGATCGATAATTTTTTTAACTTCTTCATCATTAGTTTCTGCAATTTCAAGCTCTACAACCTTACCTTGTCTAACTTGAGAGATTTGAGCGAAACCTAAATTTTTTACTAAAGCCCCTTCAATTGCTTTACCTTGAGTATCTAAAACACCTTTTTTTAGAGTAATTGTAATTCTGATTTTCATATTTTTAGAATTTAATTTTTAATCTTGAAGCCACATCCTTGTAAGCCTCAACCAATCCACCAAGATCTCTTCTAAAGCGATCTTTATCCAATTTTTCAGAAGTTGATGCGTCCCAAAGCCTACAGCCGTCTGGACTTATTTCATCAGCTAAAATAATTTTTCCGTCACTATCGAAACCAAATTCGATTTTAAAATCAACTAACTTAATATTAATATCAGAAAAAATTTTTAATAAAAATTGATTAATTTTTAATGCGTAATTTTTAATTTCTTCAAGCTGATTTTTATTAATTACTTTTAAAACGCTAATTGCGTGATCGTCATTTATTAGGGGATCTCCCAAAGAATCATCCTTATAGCAAATTTCAAAAATTGGATGCAATAAAACTCCACCTTCTTCGATGCCAAGTCTTTTAGCCATTGATCCTGCTGCGATATTTCTAATTATCACTTCTAATGGAATGATTGAAACTTTTTTAACTAGTTGCTCGCGCTCATTTATTCTTTTAATAAAGTGAGTTGGAATTCCAATTTTAGCCAACTCAAGCATTATATGCTCCGAGATAACATTATTCAAAACCCCCTTGCCTTCAATTACCGCCTTCTTTTGCGCGTTAAAAGCAGTTGCATCGTCTTTAAAATATTGGATTAACTGATTTTCATCGCCAGTTGTGTAAAGCGCTTTAGCTTTTCCTTCGTAGATTTTATCTTTCTTTTGCATTGATTTTTTACTTAAATTGTAAGGCTTTCAGTGAGAAAATAGTAAACTATTAAGCTCAAGTTTCAAGTAGGTTATTTATTTGCCATTGTAAATGCTTCTTCGCTTTTTTTGAAGCTTCGCCTCGAAGATGACTTGACGCCTCTAGCATGCGTCGCTTCGCTCCTTTGCCCTGCTTAACGCTTCGTCGCTTTTTTTGAAGCTTCGCCTCGAAGACGACTCACGCCCGGGCATGCGTCGCTATCGCTCCTTTGCCCTGCTTAACGCTTCGTCGCTTTTCTCGGCTTCGCCTCGAAGACGACTCACGCCCGGGCATGCGTCGCTTCGCTCCTTTGCCCGATTAAAGCTAAAAACGTGCGTTAAGCACGTTTTTTTAACGCTTTAATCCCACTTAGCGATTGGGGGTAGTGACATTAGTATTGCTTCTGCATTTCCTCCCGTCATCAAACCAAATTTTGTGCCACGATCATAAACTAAATTAAACTCTGCATATAGTCCGCGCTTTCTTAATTGATGTTCGCGCTGATCTTCACTCCATTTTTTAAACATATTGCGGCGCACTAATTTTGGAAATATTTCTAA
>CAMDMO010000138.1 GCA_945902255.1 Rickettsia typhi
ACCCCGTCATTCGACGGGGTGACAACTTGAAGAAGGGTGGTGACAACTTGAAGAAAAGATGGCGACAACTTGAAAACGGAGTAATACGCGAGCCTTGAAGAATAAGTAACAACTCAAAAATTGGACTGAATTTGCGGGTTTTTAAGATGATTGATGGTTTTTCTCCATTACTTCAACTCATAATTCTTATACAAATCCACATTCAAAACTAAGCCAAATCCAATCATCATTGAAGCCATAATTGTTCCGCCATAAGAAATAAAAGGCAGTGGCGCACCTACAACTGGAATGAGTCCCATTCCCATTCCCATATTGATAAACATGTGAATGAAAAATATATTAATGACTCCCATCACCAATAAGCGTCCATATTGATGTTTGGTTTTTGATGCAATATCAAAGCCAATTGCGATAATTGCGCAGTAAATTGCGATAGTAAAAAAACTTCCCACAAAACCCAATTCTTCTGATAACATTGTAAAAATAAAATCAGTTTGTTTTTCTGGTAAAAAATTTAATTGACCTTGTGTTCCATTAAGATAACCCTTGCCAAACATGCCTCCAGAGCCAATAGCGATTTTGGATTGAATAATATTATAACCACTTCCAAGTGGATCATTATTGGGATTTAAAAAAGTTAGAACACGCTGTTTTTGATAATCATAAAGCAAAAATATCCAAACAAATGGAACTGCGATTAAGCCAGCAGCGCCTACAGCGATAAATTTCCAAGATTTTACTCCGGCTAAAAATAACACAGAAACTCCCGCCATTACTAGAATTGTAGCAGTTCCAAGATCGGGTTGATAAAAAATAAAAAATGCTGGAACAGCGATAATTGCAAAAGGTAAAATAAGATATTTTACCTTGCCAATATTGGTGGTATCGATGCCGTAAAAATATCGCGCTAAGGCGAAAATTGTACAAACTTTCATAATTTCTGACGGCTGAATTGTGATTGGTCCAATTCTAAACCAGCGAGTTGCACCCATGGCGTTATGACCCATCACATCAACAATTATCAACATTATTAAGGCAATTGCGTAAAATAAATAAGCGGCTTTAAACCAGATTCTTATATCAACTATTGCGATAAAAATCATCAGAGGAAATAGAATACAAAAAAATCCAAGTTGTCTTATCAGCCAAGGTCTGATGCTGCCTCCGCCTGCGGAGTAAAGCATAAAAAACCCCATCATTGCTAATATAATGATCAAGGAAATTAACAACCAATTCAACTGTTCCAATTTTTGAGATAAAGGAATTTTTTCACGATCAAAGATAGGCATTTTTTGACTTTTAAAAAATAGGGCGGAAAGCTTGCTAGAAGCGAAAGGAAGTAAAATTAAAACGGCTTGATATTATTAATCAAGATATTTACTTTCAAATAAAATTTTTCTAATATTTAATTAGTGAAACTTTTATAATTGATTAAAGCCTCTATTTTCAATCATGTCTGATACTGAAAAAACAAGTAAAAAAAGTAAATCAAAAATAAAAAGCTGGTATTCCAACCGCTATCAAATCGTGGTAGTGCAGAGAAATATTCTTTTGCTTTTTACTTTAGTTTCAATGTTTTCCGTTGCGGTTGCGGTGATTTTTGTGAAAAATATTATGTCTTCAAAATCACTTGAGCCTTATGTAATTGAGGTTGAACCTAAGAGTGGAATTGCGACGGTTGTAAATCAACTAACTTCACAAAATTTTACTGGCGATCAAGTTATAAGAAAATATTTCATAAATCAATTTGTGCACGCTGCTAGTGGTTACGAGCCAAGAACTTATAAAGAAGATCTTGAAAAAATTAGATTATTTGCTTCTAATGCAGTTTATAATGATTTTCGCGCGCGCATTAATCCTAGGGCGCTAGGGGCTTCTAGTAAAATTGCAGTAAGAATAAAATCAGTGCAATTTTCAGATGCAAATACTGCGCAAATTCGTATTTTAAGACAAATTGATGTACCAGATTCTGAGACTCAAACAAAAGACGAAGTAATTGCGATGACTTTCTATTTCGCTCCTGAAACAAATTTAACTATGGAAGAAAGATTAATTAATCCTCTTGGCTTTCAAGTTAGTAAATACGCAATTTCAGACGAAGTTTTCAATTATTAATTTTAAAAATGATAACAAAGATTGGGCTTCTAAAAATAATATTTAAATCTTGGGATCGCAAAACGCTCAGCGTTTTTGTTGCAAGGTTTTTTATTGTCCTATCTATTGTTACATTTTTTTCACAAAATTCTTTTGCACAAATTCCAATTACCACCGATTCAAGAATTAGAACCTTAGTTTATAATCCCAACGAAGTTTTTGAGTTAAAATTTTACTATAATTATCAGTCTTTTATTGAATTTGCTGAAGATGAAGAAATTGAAATGATTTCAATTGGAGAAGCATTTGCTTGGAGATTAACCCCTGCAGGTAAAAGGCTTTTTGTGCGCCCTCTTGAAGTTTCGGCTCATACTAACATGACAATAATCACTAATAAAAGAACCTATCATTTCGATATAAGATCTGGCGAATATAATGGAAAGGCAGATGAAGAATTGGTTTATACTGTGCGTTTTTTCTATCCTCAGGTTGGACAACCTCTTCCAATTCCACCGCAATTAGCAGTGCAAAATGCAGCTGCTGCATCAGCTCCGAAACCTCCAAGGGCTTCAATGAGAACTCCCGCCCCTCAGTCTAGAATTGATCAAAAATTACCAGGAATAATTCAAAGAAATCCTGATCAAAGAGATTTGAATTTTGATTATAGCTTAGCTGGAAAATCTGACAATATTATGCCGCTTAAAGTTTATGATGATGGCAAAGAAACATTTTTCCAATTTGCCAATGATAATTTGGTAATTCCATCAATTAGCGTTGTAGATGTTAGTGGCAATGAGCAGGCTTTATCTTACATTATCCGCGATAATTATGTTGTAGTTCCAACTGTTGGAAGACAGATTACGCTGCGTTTATCGGATAGCTTACTGTGTCTTTATAATAATAAGATGATGAAGATTAAAAGATAGTTGTGTGAGTGTTTAAGATTTATGCCAAAAAATCATCCTTCGACAGGCTCAGGATTGTAAAAGTTCACCAATTCGGTTCGATTTAAAAATTTCTAAATTACAAATTTCTCAACCAAATTAACTGGCATTTTATTATTAATACCTTGATGAAGACGATGTTCGTTATAATAGATGTTATACCCAAGAATATGATGCTTTA
>CAMDMO010000139.1 GCA_945902255.1 Rickettsia typhi
TTTATATGCCTACGCTCCATAGTGGAGTCTTGACCACCACTTCTATCTATTCTACCCATATTTAAGTTAGATTTAAAGTTAATATAAATCATGGATTTTATCCATGATTTGTTTTAATTTAAATCGAACCGAATTGGTGAACTTTTACAAGGATGACGAGTTTCGAGGTTTTTTTATCCCGAATTAGCATTTTAAAAATTAAAATAAACCCTAAAATGATCGGCAAACTTACAGGCTTAATTGATTCAGTCAATGATGACAAAATAATAATTGATGTTAATGGCGTTGGTTATGTAGTTTTTGTCGCCAAAAAAACTGCTGATTTTTTAAAGCAATATCCCAAAGAAAAAACGACTTCTTTAATTATAGAAACCATTGTAAAAGAAGACGCCATCGACCTTTATGGCTTTATTAATGAAATTGAAAAAATCTGGTTTTTAGAATTAACCAAAGTGCAAGGTGTGGGCGCTAAAATGGGGCAAAAAATTCTTAGCGCTTTTTCAATTGAAGAGATTGCCAAAGCGCTTATTTCATCAGATATTAAAGCTTTTTCACAAATTTCAGGCATTGGCCCCAAGCTTGCAAGCCGTATTACAACTGAGTTAAAAGATAGTCCAAAAAAACTAGGAATTGATATTGCTTTTGATATTAGTAAAAACACCAACTCTGTTAAAAATTTAAATAGTCAAATTGCATCTGATGCCTTATCTGCCTTAGAAAATCTTGGCTATAAGAAAGTCGATTGCCTTAAAGTAATTGAATATTTATCAGCACAAAATGAAAAAATTACTTTAGAAAATCTCATTACCATGTCTTTAAGAGAATTAAGTAAAAATAAATTCTAAAAATGCCTAAACACGAAGATTTAAATGCCACTCTAAATCAAGAAAGCGCCAGCGAAAAACATCATGAAAATGTGCTGCGGCCCCTTTATTTAAAAGACTTTTTGGGGCAAGAAAAGCTAAAAGAAAATTTAACTATTTTTATTAAAGCCGCAAAAACTAGAGGTGACGCCCTTGATCACACTTTATTTTACGGCCCTCCCGGACTTGGAAAAACCACTCTTGCTCAAATTATCGCCCATGAAATGGGGGTTGGATTTAAAGGAACTGCGGGCCCAGTAATTACTAAGTCTGGCGATCTAGCCGCAGTTTTGACTAATTTGCAAGCCGGCGATATTTTATTCATCGACGAAATTCATCGCCTCAATAAAAATGTCGAAGAAGTTTTATATTCCGCAATGGAAGATTTTAAACTCGATATCATGATTGGCGAAGGGCCCGCCGCACGCGCAATTAAAATCGATTTACCTCAATTCACTTTAGTTGGCGCCACTACTCGCGTTGGGCTAATTGCCAACCCTCTAAAAGATCGCTTTGGAATTCCACTTCGGATTAATTTTTATAGCCCAGAAGAATTAGAACAAATCGTAATTCGCGATGCCAGAATTCTAGAAATTGAAATTGCAAAAGATGCCGCTTTTGAAATTGCCAAAAGATCTCGTGGAACCCCTAGAATAGCAATTCGCCTCTTAAAAAGAGTTCGCGACTTTGCCTCAGATGCAAAAGAAAAAATTATCAGCAAAACTACTGCCGATTATGCATTAAAACGCCTAGAAATCGACAATGCCGGACTTGACGCTGCCGATTATCGCTATTTAAAATTCATCGCAATAAATTATCGCGGCGGCCCCGTTGGCATTGACACCATCGCCTCTGCAATTGGCGAAGAAAAAGACACCGTGGAAGACACAATTGAACCTTATTTAATTCAACAAGGCTTTGTAGAAAAAACCCCCAGAGGTCGCGTTTTAACTGAGGCGGCAATTAAGCATTTAAATTTACAAATATGAAAAAGAAAAAAATTCTTCTAATTATTACTGGCTCAATTGCTGCTTATAAATCAATGGATTTAGTTCGTTTATTAAAGAAAGAATCCCATGATGTTACTTGCATTCTAACTAAATCTGCCCGCGAATTTATCACGCCACTGCTTGCCTCATCTCTCTCTGGAAATAAAACCTACATAGATCTTTTTTCAACTGAAGATGAATTAGAAATGGGTCACATCAATCTTTCTCGCCAAGCTGATTTAATTGTTGTAGCACCCGCAACCGCTGATTTTATTGCTAAAATAGCTAATGGTTATGCTGACGATCTAGCTTCTTCGGTAATTTTAGCAGCAAATAAAAAAATTATCATCGCACCCGCAATGAATGAAAAAATGTGGAATAGTAAAGCCACTCAAAAAAATTTAACCAAAGCTTTAGAATCAGGAATTTCAATGGCTGAACCAGAAGTTGATATTCTTGCCTGCGGTGAATTTGGTGTTGGAAAAATGTCTTCACCGGAAAAAATTTATGAAAAAATTTGTAATTTTTTTGACAATCAGAATCTATTAAAAGGAAAAAATATTTTGGTTACTGGTGGCGCAACCTTTGAGCCAATTGATCCTGTGCGATTCATTGGCAATCACTCTTCTGGAAAACAAGCAATTGAAATTGTTAAAATTTTAGATGAAATGGGCGCTAATGTAACTTTTATTGCCGGCAATATTTCTGCAAATATTCCTCTAGCAAAAGAAAAAATTATCAACAGCCCTACCGCTGAAGAAATGTTTGAAATGGTGAGAAAAAACCTTTCCAAAACCGATATATTTATTGGCTGCGCCGCTGTTTCTGATTTTAAAATAAAAAATATTTCAGCAAAAAAAATCAAAAAATCTGATAAAAATTTAACCTTAGAATTAGAAAAAAATCCTGACATTCTAGATTTTGTAGGTCACGCCAAAAACCGCCCTGCTCTAGTGATTGGCTTTGCTGCAGAAAGTGACGAAATTAAAAAACATGCACAAGAAAAATTGCAGAAAAAAAATTGTGACTTAATTGTGGCAAATGATGTAGAGCAAGGAAAAATCTTTGGCAGCAGCGAAACCGCAGCTTATTTTATCACTAAAAATAAAAACGAAAATTTAGGAAAAATTAGCAAAGTTGAGTTAGCAAGATTATTAGCTAGAGCAATTATTAAAATGCTTTAGCGCCATGACGCAATAAAAAAGTTCATTAAATAAGATTTGGCTTTGCACCAAACTTACCTCCAAATAAATCAAATATTTGCGAATGATATTCCTGCAGCCATTTTTTTTCTGGATAAGTTAGCATTTTTACATCAACCAAATTCATATCAATTGGCGCTAAGGTTA
>CAMDMO010000140.1 GCA_945902255.1 Rickettsia typhi
TCCTTACAGTCCAGACTTTAACCCAATTGAACAAAAATGGAGTCATGTAAAAACACATGTCAAAAAAATAAGAGATAAGTTTGAAGATTTTACTGAGTGCTTGGAGGGGGTCTTAAGGTGTCAATAGAATTTAGATTTGGTATATATCAAATTAATAATCTTCTCAATCATCACATCACCCAACTCTTCAACGCCTCTAATTGCGATGGAATTTTTATAAAAATCATCCGTGCTATGCCCAATGCCAATGCCAACAACCTCAATTTTATCTCGGGCAAAAGAAGAATTTTCAATTTTTTTCACTACATGCAAAAGATGATTCGATAAAATATTTTCATCATTAGCTGATGCAGTTGAATCATCAACCGGCGTGCCATCAGAAATTACCATTAAAATTTTTCTTTTTTCACTTTGCTGCATCAGTCTTGAGCGCGCGAATAGCAAAGCTTCACCGTCGATATTTTCTTTCAAGATTCCTTCTTTTAACATCAAACCTAAATTGATTTTAGACTTCTTAAAACTTTGATTAAAAGATTTATAAATAATATGTCTAAGCTCATTTAACCTTCCTGGATTTAGTGGTCTGCCCGCATTTTCCCACATTTTTCTAACTCTGCCACCTTTCCAATCTGCAGTAGTAAATCCAATAATTTCAGTTTTTATTGAAAATTTTTCTAAAATTGAGGCGATAATTTCGCAAGCCAAAGCGCTCATCACAATAGGATTACCGCGCATTGATCCCGAGTTATCCAATAAAATAGTTAGAGCCGTATCATTATATTCATGATTTTTGTGATTAATCCAAATATCTTCCAAAGTGGGATCTATAACTAATCTAGTTAATTTTTTCTTATCTAAAACGCCACGACTACTATCTCTTTCTATAAAAAAATTCTTCTTTGATAAAAGTTTTCTTTTTAATTTTAAGCTCATTTTTTTAGAAATATTACTCAACTTTGAAAGCTTCAAATCAAGCTGATCACGCAATATTTCTAGCTCATTTTTTGCAACTAATTTTTGCGGAAAAATTACTTCATCAAATTTGCTACTAAAAATTTTATAAGGATTTTTATATTTAATTTCACTTTCTTCAAAATCAGTTTTATCAGATTTTGCTTTCGATTTTCCACCATTTTCATCCTGCTTTAAATCAGAAATTTTTTGCTCTTCTTTTTCTGATTTTATTTCTTCAAGCGCACCCTCTGGTAAGAAATTTTCATCTGGCTTAGGTTCAGTGTTTTCTTGACCAAAGCTAGTTAAATCATCTTGAGATTTTTTATTTTTTTGATTAGAATTTTCTTCTTTTTCTTTTTGATTATTAGCTTCTTTTTCACTTCTTATCATCTCAATAATTTTTTCAACCGCTTTACCAAAAACCAACTGATTGGAAGTTTTTTTTGCCAAGTTTTTTATTTCTTGTAAAATTTTTTTACTGATTTTTCTTTCTAATTTAGAAATTAATTTTTCAGTTTGAGATAGAATTTTTTTAGGAAAAATTTGCTTTAATAAAATCAGCGAAATCATCGAATCTTCTTCTAATGCAATTGTTGCAACATCATCTTCAATTTTAGATAAAATATTTTTTACAATACCTAAATAATAGCCTTGGATATTTTCAATCACCCTAATTTTTTCAAATTCATCAAATAATTTTTGCTCATCTAAACTAAAATTTTTTGCCCGATGAATTTGCGAATCATGAAACATTAAGTAACAAGCAGCCATATCCAACGGCGCTCTAGAGCCTATTAATAAATTTTCTTCCAATAAATCAAATTCACTAATTTTTATCTGCGGCAAAATAATTTTTTGCTCGTTTGCAATTAAATTTTGATTCCAAGAAAAAAAATTATTTTCAACCTCGCTGAGAAATTCTAACTGCAAAAATTCATCTTTAACTATCGCTCTTGCAGCAGAGGTAAGACTTTCTTTTATTTGATTGGTTTGTGAGTTTTGGTTTTTCATTTAATTGAAAATCTTTATGTTTTTTATTTATTTCTATAGTTTTGACCTTATTTAGTTTGCAATCTTTTACAAGAAATCAGTAAATCATTATTTAAATTTAAATTTTTTTACAAAAATATGTCAAAATATAAAGATGGAACAATGGATCCTTCAGAAGAAGCCTCTGCTAACTCCGTATCTGGAGGTGCAGGATTTTCAACAAAAGATGAAGAATATGCAAAAGCTGGAACTTATTCCTCTGCAAGCTCTAAATCAATAGATCATTCGGCGAAAGATTCTGCTCATTCTAGTTCAAAAGATGCAGAATTTTCAACAGAAGAACATGAAGAAGCTGAAGCTACAACCTCCCCAGAATCCAAGTCAAAAGCAAATTAAAGATTTGGAAAATTCTTCTTTCAAAAACCCGGTGATACAGATGATCGCTTTTATAGCTTGATGCCAAATCTTGTACAAATGAGAAAAGCTCTCGATAAAAATATCGCTGATGGCGGTCCTGGTGGCGAAGCAATATTTGTGACTGACGATAAAACTATTAAAAAGATGAAAGAAAAAACCCATGAAAGCGGGGTTAGTCTTTATGATTACATTATTAGTGGCGGTGTGCAAGTTATTACAATGCACGAATTAATAGATCAGACTCTTAAAGGCTATATCAATGAAATGGCAAAGGGTCAATATGAAATGCTGAGAACTCATGATAAATTTCCGACTTCCATGCAGGCTGATTACGCTAAAGCATTATTTGTAAAAGGCTATATCGGTCAAGACCCAAATAGTGTTAACTTAGGTATGGATTTAGATGTTATTACAAACTCTAAAGTTGCAAAATTACCTATAAATCCACTAGATATTCTTGATGGCGACGAAATAGCAGGATCCGTAAATATTTCCTTCTACGGAAATCAGATGTCACTTTCTAAACAAGAGCAAGAAAAATATCGCGATTCTTTTCCAGAAATTTACTCAACCTATGTTAAACTTAAAACATATCTAAGCTCTGGTAGAAAATTTGCTTCTACAATAAATAAAGCCTTATTTCACACAACTAATCGCATGTTTGAGAAAGAAATGGCAACACCAGAAACAGGTGTTACACCAGAATCTTTATGCGCAAAATCTGGTACCCTACCTTTAGAAAAATTCATAGTAGATAATCAGAATCATCTTGATGATGTTGTTGCTATGGCTCCAAAGGGTCATGGGCAAATTGTGCAGAAGATGG
>CAMDMO010000141.1 GCA_945902255.1 Rickettsia typhi
CCATCAACACCAAATTTATGGCACGATCTTGATGAAATTTTAAATCACAATTTTTCACATCAAAGAGAATTGCCGAATCTTGTGATTACCGCTGTTTGTATTGATAGCGGCGGACATTACACCGATCACGTTATCAATTACTGCAATGAGCGAAAGCACAAAAAAATCTGGGCAATCAAAGGAAGTTCTGCGGGCTATGGAATTCCAATCTGGCCTGCGCGCGCCAGCCAAAATAAAAGATTGAAAAAACCAGTTTATGTAATTGGCGTAAATGATGCGAAAGAAACTTTGATGCAGAGATTGCGCATCACCGAAGAAGGAGCTGGTTACTGGCACTTTGCAATTGAACGCGATGCGGAATGGTTTGCACAAATCACTTCAGAAATTGTCAAAACCAAATATGTCAAAGGCAGACCAGTAAGACAATGGATGCCGCGCCGTGAAGGAGCAAAAACTGAAGGCTTAGATTGCAGAGTTTATGCCTTTGCCGCACTTCGTGGCTTGGTAAGAAATTGGAAACTCGATCTGAACAAAGCGGTAGAAAATTTACAAAAAATTCTGCTTAAAAACTCTAACAAGCAAGATCAGCCAGTTGCTCAAACTGATAATGTGCGCCGCATCAGAAAAGTAAGAAGCAAAGGAATCTTTTAATATTACTCAATTTTTTTATAATGCTTCTTATGTGTTTTTTTATTCGTTTGCAGTCCATTTATGCTATCCTCGGAAGGAATGGTATTTGTTGTGATTGGTGAATTTTGGAATTTAGTTAGTGCGGTATATGACTTCCATCCGCCCCAAAAAAACATAACAAAAGATGAAATTCCAATGAATACCAAGAGCTTTCTTAAGTAATTGCCAATTTTTTCTAAGCGACATTCTTTTATTTCGACAGTTTTTCTGGTAATTTTTTTATCAAATGAGTCATGAAACAACCATTGATTAATATAGCGTAATCCCGTAGCTAAACCAGCAAGCCCAACTCCAGTTGTAAAAATTAAAAGAGCTTCTCCAATGCCACTAATTGAAGCTCTATTTTCTGCTGTGTTAATAATGCCACCAATAAAAGCTAAAAGAGCAACTGCGGCAGCGCCGTTTATTATAATAGCAGATTTAAGCGCAGTTAAACCAGCTTCTACAACCGATTTAAAAAGTTCTAAACTTGCTACAGATTGAATTTGAGCAACTTTTATTTCATTCTCAAAATTTCTTTGAGCCACTTCTCTTTCATTATTTTCTTCTATTTCACTTAAGCCTTTTAGATTTTTGGCAATTTTTTCATTTTCATCTAAATAAGCATTTAAGTTCTCAATCAAAATGGAATCTTGTCCATTTGCTTTTGCATGACCAATTGCTGAGCGCAAATCATTAATAAAAGAAAGTATATTCATTTTTGGTTAAAGACTCCGTGCAAGTAGAATTAGGGCTTGAAGCATAACGCTTTAAAACATGATGAACTTAATATTAGCAACCATTTTTAAGTTATAAAAGATGAAATATATAAAATTGAAGCTTGATGGAAATAAACTATTTTTAGTAATCACTTAACATGTAATGAAAACGCTAGAAGAACAATTAAGCGAAGTGCAGCAAGCCATTTCCGATATTTTAACCAATGCACAAGAGGCTTCTTATAATTCGCAAAGAGTTAGAAAGGCTGATCTTGCTGTTTTGGAAATAATGGAAAAAAGACTCTTAGTTCAAATTAAAAGAAGAAATCGTGGAGGAATTAGAGTTCGCGGAGCAACACCTTTATGAAAAAATTGCCAAAAATTTCTGAAAGCTGGTTAGACAAAACTATTTCTTATATTAGCCCTGAAAAGGCTTTAAAAAGATTGGAAGCAAGAACCAGATTGGCAATCGTTGGTGGATACACCGGCGCAAGACGAGATCGAAGACAAACTTCAAGTTGGAATGCTGTCGATGGCTCTGCCGATAATGTAACATTACCTGATTTGCCCGCTCTAAGGCAAAGGTCGAGAGACTTGATGCGTAATGCTCCCCTTGCAACTGGAGCTATAAGCACAGTGGTAACAAATGTGGTTGGAACTGGTTTGAAAGTTCAATCGCATTTAGATCGCGAAATTTTAAAACCACTCTTCAATAGCGAAGAAGAATTTGACGCTTTTGAAAGAAATGCTGAAAGAATATTTCGCAACTGGGCAGAAAATCAGGATTGCGACATTACCCGCTGTCAGACTTTTTCTGAAATTCAGAATTTGATTTTGCGTTCTGCTTTGGAAAGTGGCGATATTTTTATTTTAAAGCGCTGCGTTCAAAGACCAAATAAAACGATTGATTTAGCGCTGCAAATAATTGAAGCAGATCGCGTTGCTAACGCTGATTATAAAGCTGATAGTTCCACACTTGCTGGCGGCGTTGAAATGGATTCAGACGGCGCTCCTATCGCTTATTTTATTTGTAACCAACATCCTGAAGATTATCAAAATCAAAAAGAGAAAAAATTTACCAGAATTCCTGCCTTTGATAAATATGGCAACAGACAGGTTTATCATATCTTTAATAGAATCAGGCCAGGATTAACTCGTGGAGTTCCATATCTTGCGCCGGTAATTGAAAGTTTAAAACAATTAGATCGCTACACTGAAGCAGAAATTATGTCCGCTGTTATTTCTGCGATGTTTACAGTTTTTGTAAAATCAGAAGATGAAGAAGGTTTAGCACCGATGACTCCGCTAGATGAATCGCATGGAAGACGCGATGATGGCGATTACAAATTAGCACCCGGAGCAATTCTTGACTTACAGCCCGGCGAAAATATTGAAATCGCCGATCCAAAAAGACCTAATCAGGCTTTTGATCCTTTTGTGCAAGCGGTTCTACGACAAGTCGGTGTTGCGCTGGAATTGCCATTTGAAATTTTAATTAAACATTTCACCGCAAGTTATTCCGCTGCTCAAGCCGCTTTGGTGGAAGCATGGAAATTTTTTTCAGCAAGGCGCAAATGGCTGGCAACTCAACTCTGCCAACCGATTTATGAAATGGTGATTACCGAAGCAGTTGCAAAAGGAATTTTAAAAGCTCCGGGATTTTTTAGTAATTCAACAATCAGAAGCGCTTATCTTGGAGCTGAATGGATTGGCCCACCTCGCGGTCAGATTGATCAGCTAAAAGAAGTTCGTGCCGCAAATACCAGAGTAACAATGGGAATC
>CAMDMO010000142.1 GCA_945902255.1 Rickettsia typhi
CACTTAGAGGCGCAATCTTCACAAAAAAGTTTCAAAGGTAGCTGTAAAAAAGCTTGGC
The DNA here is from genome assembly GCA_945902255.1 of Rickettsia typhi. GTDB lineage: Bacteria > Pseudomonadota > Alphaproteobacteria > Rickettsiales > UBA1997 > UBA2645. Next base: position 59 of record CAMDMO010000142.1, read on the forward strand.
ATTTTGAAGCTTGGTCAAAACTTTATTGGAAAAAAATAGTTAAAGGCAATTTAATGGCAAAAAAATCAGCAATTAGATTAATTATAAAATATTTTTTTAAAACAATATTGTCTCTTCTAAAATTTGATGCAGAAGATGCGGCCTATAATTTTAGCGCATTCTTAGGGGCATTTTCTTTTTTAATTGGACTTGACGCCTTTAGAAAAAACGGCAGCCCAAGAGGATGATAATTATGGAAAACATAAAAACTAACATTGTAATTTTTGGTAAAAACGGACAAGTCGGGTCAAATTTATTGAAGATTTTTGGCAAAAATGACGATTTTAACATTAAATCCTTTTCAAGCGCGGAAGTTGATTTTTCTAACTTAAAAGCTTTAGATTTATTTTTAGAAAATCTATCCCCAACTCCAAATTTCATCATCAACGCCGCCGCTTACACCGCGGTTGACAAGGCAGAAGAAGAAAAAGAATTAGCTGATTTAATTAACCACAAAGCCGTAAAAATCATCGCCGAATATTCTGCAAAAAATAATGTAAATTTAATTCATTATTCAACTGATTATGTTTTTGATGGATCGGGCAGCGAGCCTTTTTTAGAAGATAATACAAAAAATTTAAACCCACTAAATCACTACGGAAAAACCAAGCTAGATGGCGAAAATGCAATTATTAATTCTGGCTGCAAATATATAATTTTGCGCACTTCGTGGGTTTATGATGATGTGGGTAAAAATTTTGTTAATACTATAAAAAAACTTGCAAAAGAAAAAGAAATTTTATCAATTATAGACGACCAAATCGGAAGCCCAACTTCTGCAAAATATATTGCTGAATCAACTTTTAAAATAGTTCAAAAATTGCTAAAATGGGAAAAAAATTTTCCCAGCGGAATTTATCACTGCACTTCTGCAAGATATATTTCTTGGCACGATTTTGCTTATGAAATAGTGGATAACTTAAAAAAAGAAAATATTGATTTAAAAATAAAGGAAATAAAGCCAATCAAAACTTCGGAGTATAAAACTGCTGCTTCCAGACCTCTTAATTCAAGATTGGCTTGTAGTAAATTACAAAGAACCTTTATAATTTCTGCAAAGCATTGATAATTTAATCATGTGGTTGAATTTAGATTTAATTTAAAGATGATTATGAAGCTACTAAAAAAACACAATAATACATCTCAGCTTTCGATCAAAAAAATCTTACTCGAGTTAGGTCAATACTTTGTAGAAATAGTGAAAGAAATCAAAGATATAAAATAATGAAGATAAAATTAGTTAATTTAGTTGACGAATTTTATTAAATAAAAAGCCAATTTTAAGTTCGAAGATTATATAGTGAGCTATATGATTTATAGGTGCAACCAAGCGGGGTTCGCATATATTTATTTCTGACAATACTCTATATTGCTTTGATAAAAATAGTAAAACAAAGGATATATATGAAAAAAAGATTAGTTATCTTTGCGCACTATGATAAAGATGAGGTAATAGACGAATATGTGGTTCAATATTTGCGAGAACTAAAAAAGTTTGCGAGTGATATAGTTTTTGTCTCAGATGGTTATTTAAAGAGTGATGAGATAGAAAAAATACAACCTTTAGTTAGTGAAGTTATTGCGCAAAAGCATCGTGAATATGACTTTGGAAGTTATAAAATAGGATTTTTTCTTCTCAATAGTAAATATAAAGAAAAATTACTAAATTGTGATGAGGTGATTTTTGCTAATGATTCGTGTTATTTGATAAGATCTCTAGATCCAGTATTTGCTACCATGGAAGAAAAAAATTTAGATTTTTGGGGGTTGGCTAGAAGTTATCAATATGAAGTGAATCATGTCCATAGCTATTTTTTTGCTTTTAGTAGGCAGTTATTTTTGAGTGATATTGTGAGAGATTTTTTTAACAAAGTAACTGCGGAAAAAACAAAGGAAAATATAATTAAAAAATATGAAATTGGTTTAAGTAAATTAATTAATGATAGTGGTTATAAGGTAGGAAGTTTTTTAGGTGATATCAACGTATCGGTTCTTGGGAATGAAATTCCCATGAAAAAAATTATTTTACAAAATTTTCCTTTTTTAAAAATTGGAGCTTTTGTCAGCGGATGTTATTCGGTGACTAAATTTGAAAAAATAGCAGGTGCCGATAATTACAGAATAATTATTAATAATTTACTAAGAAGGATAGGTATTAATGATTTAATGGACTACTATAAAAATCTTACGCTTTATAGAAAGTTTTTTTTTCATAGAAAGTTTTTTGCTATTTTTCTTAAAAGAGGGAAGTTGATGATCAAGTTATTTGGAGTTACTTTTTTTAGTCTTAGACTTAAAGGTGAATAAAAATATTTCCAAATAAACAAGCTAGGTGTTTTTGAGTCTATATTCAAAGTGCATCAAATTATATAAATTAAGTATGGGTACCCACAATATTCCTTTTAATAAAAGTAATTATCAGGAAAATACTATTAATTACATAAGGGAAGTTTTGGCTTCTGGCCATAGTTCTGGCGATGGAAAATATACCAAATTGTGTAACAGGTATATCGAAGAAAGGGCTAAAGCTAAACATTGTTTAATAACCCATTCATGTACTGCCGCTCTAGAAATTTCAGCCTCTTTGCTTGATGCGGAGGATGGGAGTGAAATTATAATGCCGTCTTATACATTTGTTTCAACTGCGAATGCCTTTGTTCTAAGAGGTTTAAAGCCAATATTTATTGATGTCAGAGATGATAATTGTAATATGGATGAGAAATTAATTGAGGCCGCAATAAGTAAAAAAACTCGTGCAATTGTTCCAGTTCACTACGCAGGAGTGGCATGTGATATGGATGAAATAGAGAAAACTGCTAAAAAATACAATTTAACCATTATTGAAGATGCGGCTCAAGCTTACGGATCTTATTATAAAAATAAACATCTAGGTACGATTGGATCTCTAGGGACTTTTTCTTTTCACGAAACTAAAAATATTATTTCCGGTGAAGGGGGAGCCTTGATAATAAATGATGAGAGATTTATAGAAA
>CAMDMO010000143.1 GCA_945902255.1 Rickettsia typhi
CTAAAACACTTTGTTTCTAAAGATGCTTTTGACATTACAGGCTTGGGTAAAAAACAAATCGAGAATTTTTTTCTTGAAGGAAGGATTAGAAAATTTTCTGATATTTTTAAACTTGAAGAAAGAGAAAAAAATAGTGAAAATCCTTTATCAAAAAAAGATGGTTGGGGAGAAAAATCAATTGAGAATTTATTTTTCGCAATAAATCAAAAACGCACAATTTCTTTAGAAAAATTTATTTACGCAATTGGCATAAGACATGTTGGAGAAACTACAGCCAAAACGCTTGCGCAACATTTTATTTCTTATAAAAACTTCAAAGAAAAATTATTGGCGATGCTAAATTGTGCAGAAATTATTGAAAATTCTCACATTGAGACTCAAAAAGACTATAATGATTTTGTTGCAATTGACGGTATTGGAGAAAAAATTGCTCAAGCAATTTTAGATTATTTTCGCGATAATAAAAACCTGCAAATGCTTGAAGAGCTTGAGTTGGAGCTTAAAATTGAAAATGCTGTAATAAAAAATTCGCATTCAGCATTATCTGGAAAATCAATAATATTCACAGGAACTCTTGAAAAAATGACCCGCATGGAGGCAAAAAAAACAGCAGAAGATTTAGGTATGAAGGTTGTTGGTTCAGTATCTAGCAAAACTGATTTTATTGTTGCAGGATCTGATGCTGGATCTAAGTTAAAAAAAGCTCTAGAATTAAAAATCAAAATTTTAAATGAAAAAGAATGGCTAGAACTAATTAATAAAAGTTTAAATTAAAATGAAATCTATCGCTATTTTTTTTATTAAAATTTATCAATTTTTTATCTCGCCAATTCTTGCTTCTCTTGGATGTAGATGTAAATTCTTACCATCTTGTTCAAATTACACAGCTGAAGCAATTGAAAAAAAAGGTTTGATAAAAGGTTTTTTTCTTGGAACATGTCGTTTACTTAAATGTCATCCCTTTTCAAAAAAAAATGGTTTTGATCCAGTAAAATAATATTAATCATAGATGCTTCAGATATTTTTGACTACAGCCTATATTGCAAGCCAAGATCCGAGCATGATGCAACTTGCTGTTAACGAAAATAAAACTCCGCAATCAATTGAAGAAATTAACGCTGATTTAAGGGCAAAAAAAGAATCTTTGGAACCATTTGACCAAAAAAAGGTAAAAGTTGATATCGAGTCTCTAGGGCTAGATGATATTGATCGCAAACCCTCCGCAGAATCTGAAATTTCCAAAATAAAGGAAGCTGTTGATGAAAAAGTAAAGGAAGAGATTAAGAAAGAAGAGCCCAAAGAAGATAAGAAAGAAGAAGTTAAAAAAAATAAAGAAGAAGAAAAGGCAAAAAATGATGATTTAAGTAAAAACAGCTTAGGTGGAATTGTGAGTAAAATTAAAAATTTTGTTAATAAAAAAATTGATAAAAAAATTATTCCAGATTCCAAAAAAGATGTAAAAAAAATAGAGGAAGATATAGATGACTCAAAAAAATCTGGTAAAGCAAAAAATTCAAAAAAACAATCTAATAAAATTTCTAAAAAGAAAAATGAAATTTCTCAAAAAGAAAAATTAAAAAAATTAATTGAGCTTCGAAAAAAATATTTAACCGAAATTAGTGTCGAAGAAAATGAAAGTTCCGACAATTTTGAATCCGATGAAAATAGTGAAAAAATAATTCCTCGCAAAAAAGACATTAACAAATTTTTAACTGAAGAACCTCCGGCAGTGCCACTTTTAAATCGCTTCAGAACAGCTGACAATCGTCATATTCCACTAATTTTAACCAGAAGAGAGAAGATTGGAATTTTATTTAATGCAATCTCAAGTGGAGATGCTTCTTTTTTTGATGCTGCTTATAAAAATATTCAAGATCCAAATGTTACGAACCAAAGCGGAGACACCGCTTTAACTTACGCTTTATTGTTAAGAAAACATGGTCCAATTGCTTATTTACTTGCTACTGGAGCTGATCCAAATATGCCAAATAAACTTGGCTATACCCCAATAGATATTGCAATTGAGTTATTAGATTCAAGAAGTCTAGATTTTTTAATAAAAAATAAAGCCGATGTTAGCTATGTTGATAGTTTTGGCAGAACTTATTTGATGCATGCTGCTAGAGTTGGTTTTTTACCAGCGGTTGAGATGTTTGTTAATGCGGGTTTGGATGTAAATGCCATGGATAATGATGGTTTCACATCGCTTTCAATTGCCTATCGTCACAAAAAGGAAATAGTCGTAAAATATTTATTGGCCCATGGCGCAAAAACTTGGATTGAAAAGCCTTATGATCCAGAAAAGCAATCATTAATAAAAGAGCTTGAAAATCGCTGGAAGTAATAAAGAAAATCAAAAAGAAACAATGGCATTAAAACTAGTGGAAAGTTAAAGTTAATAACATTGTAATTAAACCTTAAAACTCCTCTCTTAAGATATTAAATTAATGCTTCAAAATAATTCTAATACAAAATTAACAAAAATAGCTTGCCTTGCATTGGTCACGGCCTCTTTCTGTGCAATTTTTATCGGATTGTTATTTAGCAGCGGTAATTTAAAAGCTCAAATCAAGAATCTTTATAATGAAACTTCTCAAGAAGTTGGTGATATTAGCGCTTTGATGTCTGCAGTTGTAAGTCACGATGCTGAAGGGGTAAGGTTTTTTAGTAAGGCTGGACCTGCCACAATAAATCAAAAAAACTTAGGTGGCGCAACGGCTTTGCATATAGCTGCTCGAGTTAGAGACTTTACAATTGCAAAAATTTTAGTTGAAAATGGCGCTAATGTAAATGCGGTTGATAATGAAGGATGGACTCCTTTAATGAGAGCCTCTTTAGCTGCAGATGCTGATACAGTAAATCTTTTACTAGATGTTGGAGCCCAAGCTGGTCAATTAAATTCAGTTAGTGAATCAGCGATAATTCAAGCCACATTATCTGACTGTGATGAGTGTTTAAAAGCTATGTTTACTAAATTTAATTTTATTAAATTAGTCGATAATAAATTATTAAGAGATCAAATTTCTAAAGCCTTCATAATTGCAAGAAATCGCGATAATCAAGTTACTCAAAATATTTTAAATCAATAT